>JAOZSU010000026.1:0-1681 GCA_029939475.1 Mycoplasmatota bacterium
ACTACCATCAACAACTTCAGGTAAAGCTAACATCTTAAATAATGTTAAGAACAACATTGCATAAATAAAAATAGCAAGAAAATCAAAAACGAAGGTGATTTTTTCAATCTTATTAGATTTTTTAAATAATTCTTTATTCATCTTCTCTCACCCCCGTTAGTAATGAACTCGTTTTTTGCTGGCTTGCATCTGAACTAATGTTAATACTAATATAATAGCAAACAAAATTAGAGATGCTGCGGCTGCAACTGACAAGTTTCCTGCATTGCTTCCATCAATGAATTGGTAAATATACATAACAATTGATTGTAAACTATAATCAACACCAGAAGGTTGGCCAGTAACACCAAATAAAGCAACAATAGCGTTATATATTTTAAATGCTCCAATTACTGATGTTACTAAAATATAGAAAATCATAGGCGAAATTAAAGGCACAGTAATTTTAGTTAAAATTCTTCCTTTAGGAGTTGAATCTATTGCTGCTGCCTGATAATATTGTTTATCTATTCCTTGAATGCTTGTTAAAAATACCATAATTTTAAAAGCTAACGAAGCCCAAATACTATAGAATATTAAAACAAACATAGATCTCCAATAAACCGCTCCGCTTTCAACCCACGATAACCCTTCGGTATTTACACCGAAAAAGCTAAGAAAATGATTTACTAACCCTCCATCGGTTTTAAACATATAAGCAAAAACCAATCCAATTGCGATTGTATTTGTTACATATGGTAAGAAATATATTGTTTGAAAAAATCCTTTTAATACTTTAATTGAATTTAAAGCAACCGCAATAAATAATGCTAAGAGTACAGAAATAGGAACACTAATAAATACAATTATTAATGTATTAATCACAGCGCTTGATGCGGTATGAGACGCAGGAACAATAAAGGATTCATCTGTTAATACAGTAATAAAATTACCAAACAATGTATATCCAGTAATAGTATCATTTGACATATTATAATTTTCATAAACAACTAGTGCAAATGAATTTATAATTGGCCAAAAAGTAAATATGGCTAAAACAGCAAGAGCTGGTGATAGATAAATTAATGCTTTTGCCCATCCAGGAAATTTAGAAGCAAAATTTAAATGATGCTTATCTAAAAATTTTCCTATTCTTCTTTTTATATTATTAAGAATTCTTCTTATATCCCAAAAAAAGTTTTTAATGGAATTTTTTACTTTCATCAAAAACTTTTTTACGTTTTCAATGAATTTAATCATGATTTATTACCTTTCCTGTTTTCTTATCAAAAATATAAATTCTTTCGTTTTTAATAGTTAATCCTATCTTTTTTTGCCCGATAGTAACATTATCTGAATCCACCAAAGCTCGAACATTAATTCCATTAAATTGAAAATATATCATTGTATCTCTACCAATATGGAAAATATCTTTTATATCCACTTCAAATCCTTCATCGTGAGCGCGGAAATTTTCAGGTCTCATACCAATATCATATACTCCATCAGGAATATTTAATTTAACAAACTTTTTATCATTTATCATTAAATATCCTTTTTTTATTTCAGCTTCAAAAATATTAATTGGAGGATTCCCTAAAAATTTAGCAACGAATAAATTAGCGGGACTATTATACATCTTTTGTGGATGAGTATATTGTTGCTCTTTACCAAAGTCTAAAACTACCATCTTATCTGAAAT
>JAOZSU010000026.1:1691-8595 GCA_029939475.1 Mycoplasmatota bacterium
CACAGGGCGAATTACAGGACTTACTTTTAAGTATAATTCCTGTTTCTCTTTGAATACGCTTAATTTCTTCTCTCATTTGTAATCTTAATCTAGCATCAAGGTTAGATAAAGGTTCATCTAAAAGTAATACTTTTGGTTTTTTTACAAGAGCTCTCGCAATTGCAACACGTTGTTGCTGTCCACCAGATAATTGTGAAGGTTTACGATCAAGTAAATCTCCAATACCAACCAAATCAGCCATTTCTTTTACTCTTTGAATAGCTTCTTCTCTTGGCACATCTAAATTTTCTAATGGAAAAATAATGTTTTTATAAACAGTCATATGCGGATATAATGCATAATTTTGGAACACTAATCCAATCCCTCTTTTTTCAGGAGCCAGTTTAGTAACATCATCTTCTCCAAAAAATATTTTTCCATCAGTTGGTTTAACTAATCCAGCAATCATAAATAAAGTTGTTGATTTTCCACAACCAGAAGGGCCTAATAACCCAACTAAAGTTCCAGACTCTATTGTAATACTTAAATTGTCTACCGCTTTAGTTTCTTCTCCTGTTCTATTTGTGAAAATTTTAGTTAAGTTTTCTAATCTTAATTCCATTTAATAAATCCTCCCAAAAAACATAGTAAATTTTAATATATATCTTTTCTTCTTTTTTTAAAGAAAATTAAATAAGTTGATAAAATCAATAGTGTAAAATATATTCCCATAGCTATGTAAAAAATATAGGCATAATCATCTGCAATATGTGGTTTATTAGGAAATATATTATTATTTGTTAAACTTTCAAAATCACTGACTTCAGGTAAACGATTATTTTGCGTGTAAAAAGTTTCAATAAATGTTTTAATTGTAAAATCAGAATCGCTGATTCCAAAATTGGTACTTACAAGTAATTCTCCATCTTTATTTACTAGATTTATTGTGTTATAGTTATCGTCTAAAAATAAATCTTTTGCTAAATATACTCTACCTTCATCATTAATTCCGTTTATTAAATTCAAAGTTTTAAATCTCTGTAATGATATTTCTTGTGTTGCATTATTTGTTTGATTTTCTAAATATAAATAGTCAACTTGAGATAAATCCTCAGTACTACTATATACAATAAGATACACTGATTCCGTTATAACAAGATTATTATTCGCATCTATGTTCGCTCTAGCAACTTCATATCCATATATATCATATCCGTTATTTTCAATCGCTATAATTGGATCACTTTTATAATAATCTGGGATAGATGAGTAAAAATAATAAAATTTAGGTAAATCTGAATTTTCATCTACTAAAGAGGTTCCAAAAACATCATTTAAATATTTTGTTAACATTAAATCTCTAGAATAAGTAAATGATAACAAGAAAAATCCAACGGCAATTAACGCATACAAGAACCGCCCAAATACTCTCATTCGTGAACGCCTAACCCATTTTCACTAGCATATTTTTCAGCATCTTGGAACCAACTATAAATATATCTATGCCCTATTGTAAGTGTTGTATCCTCACCATAATAATTATAAGAATATCCATTAAGTACTAAATGATAGTTTAATAAAATCCAACCAGATAAATGCTCAGTTCTCATTATTTCTCCAGTACCGCTTAATATATCATAAGTTAAGTCTTCTTCGCCTAAATAAACCCATACTAATCCAAGAGATCTTCCATAATTACCCCAATATCCAATATCAGGGTCACTTTGTATATAAATATCTTGAGCATGATTCAAAATAAAGGTTGTATATGCTTTAGCTTCTGGTCCCCAAGGATCTACTACAGGATATGTTTCAGGAGTATCAACACCTAAGAATCGAACTCTTTTATCGCTTAAAAACCCAGGTATAAACGAAGCCGTATCACCATCATTTATATAATCTAAAACAACGTTATCCATACCGCCTTCATTAAAAGGTAAATCAATGAATTCAAATGGCACTTCATAAGGCGTATCAATTGGGAAAGTCCCTAACACTTCTAAATAATTAGTTACATATCCGTGCCACTCGTTATATGCATAAATACGTTCACCTTTAACAATAGAAGCATCGCGAATATATAATAAATTATCCATTACAAAGTCTTTGTTCCCTATATTATATATAGTATCAATATAAGTTCCGTTTAAATAACATAATTGAATAACATCATTGCCATCAAAGTTTAAATCATCTGATACCATATCAGCTTTAGCTAAGATTTCAGAATTAGCATTTAAATTAGCAACAAGATATGTTTCTCCCGGTTCTAAAATAACATCACCTAAATCAATGCTATAAGTTATGTTATAAGACCCATTAGCATAAATAACTAAATGGTAATCTGATAAATCAACATTTGAAGTTGTTGGATTATAAATTTCTATAGCTTGATCAAAAGTATCATCTCCACCATCAAGATACTTAGAAATAAATAAACTGGTTTCATCATCAGTAAATGTATTTTTATATAAATTAACAACAACAGTGTTTTCTAGATAATAATCTCCAACTTCTTGATCTTGATAGCCCATAAATAAATCTTCAGCAAAATCATCGTTTACAACATAATTAAATTCATATGAAATATTTTCGTCATCTAATACTTTGGTGATTTGTTCTTTCATCATTCCTGTTAAATCAGGTAATCTTTGAGAATTATATCCAAGCAAAACTGTTACTTCAAAATCTGTAGGTATTAAATCCCCAGGTTCTAATCCATCACCATAACCACTAAAAGTTTGATCAGGAACATCATTATCAGTAACAATTTCAATTTTGAAATCAATTCCAGCAGCTAATAAGGTTGAAATCATTTCTGTTTGATTCATTCCTGTCATATCTGGCAAAATTAATTTTGATGTTGCTATATATACAACTATTTTATGGTTATCTCTTATAGTGTCTCCAACTTGATCATTTTCTCCATAGCTTATAAAATAATTTTCATCAATATCATTATTTGTTAAATATTGAATATCATAATTCAAGTCTAATTCATCAAGTATGGTTTCTATATCATCCTTAGACTTATTAGTTAAATCAGGTAATTCAGGATAATTAATTGAAAAGTATATCGTAACAGTAGTTCCCTCTTCAACTTTATCTCCCATTTGTAAATCGTCTCCGTATCTAACAAATTCCATATTAGGTATAGTTTCGCTTTCCTCATATGCAATAGATACTGTAACAGCTGATTCAGTAAATAAATTTTCTGCAGTTTCGGGGTCTAACCCAGTTAAATCTGGCAATTCAAATTTAGCTTGCCCACAAGCTGTAAGTGCAATTAATGCAAAAACAGTAAATGTAAAAATTAAAATTCGTTTAAACATAAAAATTTCCTTTCTAGCATGTAAAATCGATATAAAAAGTAAAAATTAAAAGGATTATTTAATAATAATTCTATAAATATTTAGTAAAAAAAAAGAAAACTACATACAGTTTCCCTAAATTTTCACAATGTTAAAATATATTGGTTATATAAAGACCAAATCCGCTAATTAAATCTTTAATTGAATCTAACACTGTTGTTTGAGTATATAAATAATACAATCCTCCGCCTAGTATTGCTATTACTAAAAATGCTTTTATAAATTTCTTTATAAACGCAAAAAAACCTACTAGGATAAAAATTACTGCCACTATATAAATTACCCATTGTAACCAATTTGCTTGAGTTTCAACTAAATCTAAATAATTATGGATATCCGTTAATCCAAATGCTGTATAAAATGAATTAAGTAACATATTAAATCCTCCTTAAATTTTTTCTCTTTTTTAAGTGATATTATTTATATTATTATATCATAATAATAATATTCAAGCGACTTTTTTATTAATTTTCTTACTTTTATATCTTTCTTCTGTTCTCAATCGCTTTAGATAATGTTAAATCATCAGCGAATTCTAGATTAAGCCCCACAGGAACACCATATCCTATTCTTGTTACTAAAACATCTATACTTTTAAGAACCTTGCTTATATATAAGGCTGTAGTTTCTCCTTCTTGAGTAGATGATGTAGCTATAATTACCTCTTTAACTTCTTCATTTGCGATTCTAGGCCACAAAGAAGAGAGATTTATATCTTCCGGACCAACGCCATCTATTGGCGAAATTACACCATTTAATACATGATAGTATCCTTTATATTCTCCGGATTTTTCTATTGAAAATACATCCTTTGGTGATTCAACTACCATTATTATTTCATGATTACGATTAGGGTTTTGACAAACATCACATAATTCATTGTCAGTTAGATGTCCGCACCTAGGACAATAATGAACTTCTTTTTTTATAGATAAAATTGCTCGACTAAAATTATCTGTGTCTTCTTCAGATAATTTATTAAAAGTATATAAAGCGTAACGCTCTGCTGTTTTTCTTCCAATCCCTGGATATTTCATAAATTCTGTAATTAGTTTTTCAAATGCTTTTGGTAACATTAAAACATCCCCGATATATTTAGACCATTTGTAATTGCCCCTAATGTTTCTTCTAATTCTTTATCTATCTTACTGAATGCATCATTTAAAGCTGCAACTATTAAATCTTGTAACATATCAATATCCTCTAAATCAATTTCATCTTTCTTAATTTCAATTGATTCAACTCTCTTTGATCCTTTAACTGCAACTTTAACAACAGACCCTCCGGCCTGCCCATAAAAAGTTGAAGCATTAATTTCTGCTTGTATTTTTTTTATATCGTCTTGCATTTTTTTAATTTGTTTTAACATTTGAGGATTAAACATATCCTTACCTCCTATTTTTTAATTTTAACAATATCTCCAAATAAATCAATAGCGTCTGTTACAACTTTTGGTTGAATATTATTTGTATTTAATGTGTTATCTTCAATAGACATATGTTTCAATTCATCAGAATTAATTTTGGTAAGTTTAATTTGTCTTTTTCCTTTATTCCAAAGCTCCATAAATTCTTTGGCTAAATCATTAAAAATATCTTCAGGTAAAGCTATGAAATCAATTTCTCTATTATAATGTCTAGATATTATTGTTTTAGATATTTCTTTATTTTTTGGAGTCATTAACTGATTACAAATAGAAGCGCTTGGAAAAGCAATGATAATATTTTTATAGGAACTAGCAACTATTGTTCCTATTTGTAATATCTTAGATATGTATTTTTCTTCTTCGGTTTTAGCGCTTTTTCTTAATTGAAACCAATTATTAATTAGTTTAACTTTGTCTTCTCGGTTCCCGTTATTTAACACTTGTTCAACAAACTCAATAGAATATGTATTATTTAAATCCTCATTCACTTCGGTTAAACTATTTTCATCTTCATTCAGCGGATTATTTTCTTGTTTTTGAAGTGTAAGATCATTATCATCAAGTTTTATATCTTCTAAAATATCTTTCTCTTGTTTTTCTTCGTTTATCTCGATAATTTCTTGAATCATTTTTTTTGTATCGCGCTGTTTTAAGGCGTCAATGTTACTTTTTATTTTTTCGATTTCTACAATTCTTTTTTCTAAATCATCGATAATTGAGATTATTTTTGACTCGCTTCCTATTTCTTCATCAGTTATTTTAATGAAAGCTAACTCCAAATATATTTTAGGATTATTACTCCATTTTATATCGTTAAAAACTTTATTTAAAACATCTAAAATGAAAAATATTTGACGATTGCCTACTTCTTTAGATAACTTAATAAATTCTTCGTTTTTATATAATAAATTAGTTTCATCTAATTTTCTTATATTTCTTAGCATCAAAATGTCTCTAAAAAATTCTATTAAATTTAAAACTATCTTTCTAGTCTCTTTACCTTCAGTAATTAAAGAGTCTAACAACTCTATTGCTTTCGTGGTATTTCCCTTAATTAAGGCCTCTGCCAACTCTATTTGCATTTTCAAAGATACAGCGCCAGTTACTTGATTAACATCATCCTCACTGATGTGATTTGGACTATAAGCCCTTACTTGATCCAACATGCTAATGGCATCTCTTAATCCGCCTTCGGCATACAAAGCTATTTGATGAATTGCTTCTTTATCAATGCTTATTTTCTCTTTGTCTATAATTTCGTTTAATTTTTTGATAATATCTTTTGTGTTAATTGCTTTAAAATCAAATCTCTGGCAACGAGATTGAATAGTTAATGGAATTTTTTGTGGCTCAGTAGTACATAAAATAAAAATAACATGTGCAGGTGGCTCTTCTAATGTTTTTAACAACGCATTGAATGCTCCGGTACTTAACATATGAACTTCATCTATAATATAAACTTTATATTTCACATATCCTGGTAGATATTTAACTTTATCTCTAATTTCTCTTATTTCATCTACTCCATTATTACTAGCGGCATCTATTTCAATAACATCACTTATTAACCCGCTAGTAATCCCTTTACAATTTTCACATTCATTACACGGATTTTCAACTGGTGCATGAACACAGTTAACTGCTTTTGCAAGAATTTTAGCTATTGATGTTTTTCCAGTTCCTCTAGGGCCACTAAAAAGATATGCATGAGCAACCTTGTCGTTTACTAAAGCATTTTTTAAAGTTGTAGTTATATGATCTTGTCCAACCACTTCATTGAAATCTTGTGGGCGAAAAATTCTATATAATGCTTTATAACTCATGACTTACCTCCTTATAATTTAAGTAAAACATTTTATTACAATATATCTTCTATATAAATATTATACCTTATTTAATAAGATTTTCCTAATCGCTTATATTGTCTTTTTTGTTTTCTTTTAAATAATTTATTACATACTTCATAGCTCTTTTTTCTAGAGAGCCTTTACGATATTTTTTTTCTAATCTATTAATATTATAAGTTTCATTTTCTCCATTTTCGTAAATATAATATGCTTTTTTTAAACTTTCTTGAAAATTCTTATTTATCTGTAATCTTCGGAATTCTTCAATAAGAAATTCATTT
>JAOZSU010000027.1:0-8553 GCA_029939475.1 Mycoplasmatota bacterium
AAAAATATCTGGAGTTTATTAAGAATCGACACCATATTTAAACTCCTTCCATTTCTTAATCCAATTTAAGAATATTTTTTTTATTTTTATTCCAAAGGCATTTACTAATTTAATTAGTCCTCCTGGATAAAACATAACTACTACTATAATTAAAATTCCATTCATAACGATTGTGATTCCTGGGTTAGCCACGAAAAAGTCGATTTGTTTGAATACCGATAAATCCAATCCAAAAATCATAAAAGTTCCTAGAATAATACCATAAATTGATTGAGACCCACCAACTACTACAGCTACTAATATATTTAATGAAAATCCTAAAGACCAAGTTGATGGTATTGTAAATGACCAATATGTCATATATAAAACTCCAGCTAGCATTGCATATACTGTAGTTACAATAAACGCAAGTAAGCGATATTTAAAAATACTAACACCCATTGCTTGAGCTGCGGAACTTGAATTACGCATTGCAAGTAATGCACGTCCTGTTGGGCTTTTCATTATATTTAATGTAAGAACCATAATGATAAATAAAATTATAGATATTATGATAAAAACAACATTGTGATTAATAGAAATTACATCTTTAAATAATATAACTCCACCTATATTTACTCCTGTTGTTCCTCCGGTAATATTAGTGGCTCTTTTAAAGACCTCATTTAGTATTTCCGACAAGCCGAGTGTAATAATTGCTAAATACATTCCTTCTATTCTAAGAGAAATAAATCCAACAACAGTGCCTAGAATAATTGCCCCAATAATAATAATCAAAACAGTTAAAAATATAGAAATAGGAAATGTATTAGTAAAATAAACTAGTGCATAAGCTCCAAGTCCAACAAAACCTGCTGTTCCAAGCGAAGCCAATCCCCCATATCCAAGCAATATACTAAATCCTAAAGCAACTATAGTAAAAATCATAGTTGATCCAAAAGCTCTTAAAATAGATACAGATACATCAACTCCAAGAAGCCTTATTAATTGAACGAAAAACATTAAAAATACAATAATTATAAAACCAAAATATGGATGATGTATTAGTGACTCAAATTTCTGTTTCCTCTTGTTTTTCTTTTCAACTTGATAAGTCATGTTTACACCTTCTTTGCTGTTGGTTTACCGAATAAACCAGAAGGTTTTATTAAAACGATAACCAAAATAATGATATAAACTACGGCGTTTTGCCAAGTAGTTGCGATTAACGACATTAGATTCGTTAATACTGGAATAAATATACTTGCGATTAATGGACCCGCAAAGGAAGAAAAACTACCTAAAATTGCGGCTAGAAAACTATTTACCTGTGTAGGAAGCATAATAGCAACTTGGATAGCTCCACTATTAGGAGCTAAGATAACTGCAGCTACGCCACCTAAAAGCCCTGCAATTCCCCAACTCATAGCTGTAATAATCCTTGTATTTACACCCATCATGCTGGCAACTAATTCGTTTGAAGCTGTTGCTCTAACACCTAACCCCCATTTTGTAAAACGCAATAATGAGAATAATACTACTAACAAAGCAATAGTTATTAATAGAGCATAAAAAGCATGTACTGTAATACTATAAGGAAAATCGTTAATAGTAAACTTAATATTATCAGCGTATGATAATTTATTAACAATTAAAGGTAATGTCCCAAAAACAATTGGAATTAATCCAGTTAACACTAATACTAGTCCCATAGTTATCATTTGTTTACCAATAGGAGTTGGATATTTTGCTTTTCGAATAATAAATACATCAATTAATACTCCAAGTAGAAACGCAGTTAAAGCTCCTACAGCCATAGCTATTAATACAACTAACGTTGCATTCATTTCAGTATACACTGAAACTAAATGTGCTATAACTTTAGCAGCCACAAAAGCCCCTACTGTAGCTATCATACCTTGAGCAAAATTAGTCGTTGTTGATGTTTTAAAAATTAAAACAATTGCGGTAGTTGATAAAGCTAATACACATATTTGAACTATTGAATTAAAAATAATATTTAAAAACAAAAATGTTTCTGCCCCTTCAGGCAACGCATGATAAACGCGATATAATAGATATGTTACCCCTATAGCTAACATGATATTAGTCGTAATATTCATTGTTTTTTCCATGTTTTTAAATCGCTTTAAAACAGTAAAACGCAAAATAATAAAAATAACCGCTAAGAGTAAAGTAAATAAAATTATACTTTTCCAAAATCCTTCAGTAGTTATCATTCTTCTTTCCCCCATCTAATTATATTGGCCGCCCAAACATAACCTATTCCAGCAGCTAACATACAAACAACTGAACCTTCTTTTACTTTTTTTTCTTGTAAAGCTAAATGAAGAGAAAGAATTTGATCAACCTGTCCTATGTGCCCATAATTTTCTAGATATATTGTTTGGTCTTCGCTTAAATTTAATGTATCTAAAATATATTTATGCCCAGAACGCTTAATATGCAAAATTGCTAAATAATCAATATCTTTTCTTGTCATATTTGATTTTTTTAAAGCTTCATCTATACAAGTTAACCAGTTATCCATTGAAACTTCGTTTAATCTATCTTTCATTTTTTTTGCATCCATTAAACGAAGAGATGTTTTAGCTTCTTCTAAATTATCACAAGTAATAGGATTTTCAGTTCCGCCTATTTCAACTCCAGCTGTTCTTGATAAGGATCCATCAGCTATAATATGTGAACCGAGCAATAAATTTTTTCCATAATTTTTCTCTAAAATTATAGCTCCAGCACCGGCCCCAAGATTATACATCATTGACATACTTTTATCTTGAAAATTAATAAAATCTGAATTGCGGTAACCTCCAACAATCAGAATTATGGATATATCATCATCAGCAATTAACATGTCTTTAGCGATTTTCATAGCTGAAACAGTACTACAACAGCGATTAGCGACATCTATTCCCCAGGCATTTATAGCTCCTATTTTGTCTTGAATATATAAAGCACTTGTTGTTAAAGGATATTCTTTCCATTCTTCTCCTATACATAAAACAACATCAATATCTAACGGATTTACTCCCGTGTTTTTTAAAGCATCTAATGCTGCTCGAACACCCATTTCTTGAGTACCGTCACCTTTTCCAGGCAAGTGTTTTGCAATTATACCTAATTTATCAATAACCGCTTGTTCTGTCCAAGTACCCTTGGTTGCCTCACTTATTTCTTTAGCTGTCATCTTTTTAGATGGTATATATATACCTGTTCCAACAATTCCGACTGTTGGCTTTTTCATAAAATCACATCTTTCTAATTAAAATTTATAATCTCATACCACCATCAACTGATATAACTTGTCCAGTTATATAAGAAGCATCTTTTGAAGAAAGGAATAAAGCAACACTAGCTATTTCTTCAGGTTGGCCTAATCTCTTTAACATAGTCATTGATGCAAATTTATCTAATAAATCTTGAGGTACAGTCTTTAATATATCAGTCATTGTATAACCGGGCGCAATTGCATTAACTCTTACAGGAACACCTTTTCTTGCAAATTCTTTTGCCCATGTTTTTGTTAAACCAATGATTCCTGCTTTTGTAGCTGAATAATTTGCTTGTCCAATATTACCGTATATTCCTACAACAGATGAAATATTGATAATAGATCCGCCACCAATTGTTTCCATTTGAGGACCAACATATCTCACTAAATTAAATGCTCCTTTTAAATTAACATCTAATACAAGATTCCATTGTTCATCTGTCATTTTACGAGTCATTGAATCTCTTGTAATTCCTGCATTATTTACAAGAATATCGATTTGACCATATTTTTCAATAGTATCATCATAAAACTTCTTGCATCCTTCTACATCTGTTATATTTAATTTATAAAATGATACATTTTCCATTTCATAAGTCATGAGTCCCATATCTACAGCTATTACTTTAGCGCCTTCACGGGCAAATGCCTTACATATTTCCATACCGATTCCTTTAGCTCCGCCAGTAACTACTGCGACTTTATTTTTTAATTTCATAATTTATTCCTACTTTCTTTTTATAATGACTCCGGTTCCCATACCGCCCCCGATACAAAGGCTAGCTAAACCGACTTTTTTATCTTGTTTTATCATTTCATGTAATAATGTTACTACGATTCTGTTTCCTGAAACTCCTACAGGGTGGCCTAAAGCAATAGCGCCTCCATTTAAATTAGTGCGTTCATAAATTTCAGCTTCAGTTAAATCGTGTTCTTTAGCTAATTCTTTTACTACACCAATTGATTGAGCTGCAAAAGCTTCATTTAGTTCTATTATTTCCATATCAGATAACTTCATATTAGCTGCTTTTAAAGTATGTCTAATCGCTGGAACTGGTCCAAGGCCCATATAATTAGGATCTACTCCACCTTGCCCAATCGCAATAATTTCAGCTAATACAGGCAAATTATATTTATTCACCATTTCTTCGTTAGCTATAATAGTAAATGAAACCCCATCATTTATACCTGAAGAATTTCCAGCTGTAACAGACCCATCTTTTTTAAATGCAGGTCTTAATTTCGCAAGCTTTTCAGGTGAAGTAGTTCTATTAGGATATTCATCTTTATCAAAAACAATAACACCTTTTCTTGTTTTTATTTCGATAGGAATAATTTCATCATCAAATCTACCAGAATCTACAGCTTTTATCGCTTTTACTTGTGAAGCATAAGCAAATGCATCTTGTTCTTCACGACTTATTCCGTATCGTTCAACGATATTTTCAGCTGTAATTCCCATATGCATATTACTAAAAGCATCAACTAAAGCATCTTTTAATATATGATCTTCAGCTTGCATAGCTCCCATTTTATACCCAGAACGAGTTCTTCCTGGTAACATAAAAGGAGCACCTGACATAAATTCAACTCCACCAGCTACAACCAATTCGCTAAATCCCGCTTGAATACCAACATATGCATTCATAATTGATTTCATACCACTACCGCAAACCATATTCAATGAATAAGCTGGTACAGTTTCAGGGATTCCTGATTTAATTGAAATTTGTCTAGCAATACCTTGACCAATATTAGCGGGTAAAATATTCCCAACAATTACCTCTGTTATCTTTTCTTTTGGTACATGTGTTTCCTCTAATAATTTAGTTAAAACTTGTCTTCCAGCCTCTGCTGGATGTACATCTTTTAACGTTCCTAAAAATGATCCGATAGGACTTCTCTTAGCCCCGACAATAAAAACTTTTTGTTTCACTATGTTCCTCCTTAAGTATAAACATTTAATTTTTATATGAATATTTATTCATATTTTATTATATATTAAATAATTTTTGGAAAAATGTCAAGCGCTTTCATCAAATAAAAATAATTTCATTAATAATATATTCTGCCTATATATAGACATATTAATGAAAATAATCATTTTTATTAAATTTTTTACGCTTAATATCATTGGATTTATAAAGTGAATTATTATTCATGCATAATTTTTTTCATTATCTTATTGTTTTTTTATATATGATAATATACAATAGTTTTGGTGATAACATGGAAAAACTTAATTATAGATTACCTAAAACGAAAATTGGAGAACATTCTTTTAAGAAAATAATTCGTGCTGGAAAAGCTTTGTTCGCCAAAGATGGCTTCCAAAGCACTTCAATTAATGATATAATCGCAAAATCAAAAGTAGCTGCCGGTACTTTTTATATTTATTTTGATAATAAACTAGCTTTATATATGTATTTATTAGATGAATACCGCGTAAATATCCGTAAAGCCGCAGCCGAGGCAATCAAAAACTGCAAAAGTAGATATGAAGCTGAAAAAGCAGGTTTATATGCTTTTATTAAATATGTTAAAAAAGATCCTTTAGCATATAAAATAATATGGGAATCTTTATTTGTAGATCAAAAAATATTTAAAGAGTATTATTATTCATTTGCTCAATCTTATATTCATAACCTTAAAAAAGCAGTTGAAAATGGAGAGGTTAGAGCGGATATAGACTTAGAAACTGTAGCTTATATCTTAATGGGAATCGCAAACTTTGTAGGATTACAAATAATCTTTAATGAATCGTCAGATAATGTTGATATAGATTTCGTTGTAAATGAATCGATGAAATTGCTTGAAAATGGAATGTTTAATAACAAAAAAGGAGCTTAGAGCTCCTTTTTTAATGCTTATATACTATCAGCAATAATAGAACTAAAGCTTTCGACGTTCCATGGTGGAGTCATAATCATCTTTTCTATTTCAATTACTGATTTTGGTTTATTAAAATAATATCCTTGCATAAATCTGATACCTAAATCATATATAATTTTAATCATTTTTTCGTCTTCAATGCCTTCGGCTATTACTAATTTAGAAAACTCATTTGTTTTACGAATCATTCTTTTTATAATTTCTTTATCATAAGACTCATCCATAATCATTAACACATTGTCGCGATCAAGCTTTATAATACCAGCTTGAATATTTTTCATATCATCAATAATTTCAAAATTATGTCCTAAATCATCAATCGCAAGGCGGAATCCGTATTTACTGAACTGATTTATATTTTCTATAGCTACGCGATCTTTAGCTAACGAATAAAATCGGCTAATTTCAAAGCAGAATTTTTCCGGACTTAATCCGTATTTTTTCGTAATATTAAAAAATTGACTCGCTAAGCCTTCAACTTCTAATTGTTTTGGACTTAAATTAGTTGAAATAAATAAATCCCCAATTCTAGTTTTACTTAACCAATTTTTGTATTGCATAACATTTTTTTCAAACCCCCAAGTACCAAACCAAGTAATATCTCCTGATAATTCCATGACATTTAAAAATTTACCAGGTGATAATATTCCTTTCGTTGGATGATTCCATCGTAATAAGGATTCTAATCCGACAATTTTACCTGTTTTAACATCAACGATAGCTTGGTAATATAGTAAAAATTCATCTCTTGAGATAGAACGCTTTATTTCCTGATAGTATCCTATATTATGTTCTTCAGATTCAATTAAATCTTCAGAATACATATGCACTTTATTTTTACCTGATTTTTTAGCTACATAAGCGGCTATTTCTGCATTGTTATATAATTGTTCAGCTGTGATTCCATCATAAGGGAAAACCGTAACTCCAATAGAAGCTGTTAATTCTTGGTTAGTTGATCTCAATGGTTTACTAAATAATACTAAAAGATCATCTCCAATCTTTGAAATCGTTTCTGCGTCAATTAATCCAGTAAAATAATATAAGAATATATCATCTTTATAATGTCCTGTTATAGCTAATTTATCACCATATTTTTTTAGCCTTTTATCTAACTCTGTTATTACTTTATTAATTGATTTTTGTGTAGCCCCATCTGTAACTCTTCTAAAATTGTCAATATTTATCAAGTAAAAAGCAGAAAGTTCTCCTTCTTTAGACAAACTAATTGAACGATTAATTAAAGAAAACAAAGTCATTTTTTTAGGATCACTAAATTCAAGTAATTCACTATCTTTATCTTCAGAATCTAATTCTCCTTGTTCTCTTCTCGCTTTCATTGCGAGTTTGTTTTTATGTAATTCAGCTATCTCATATGCAATATTTCTATATAGAAAATATAGTACAATTATAGTGACTATAACCAAAATAGTTGCGACTATAATTTCAAATTTGTCTGCAGTAGTAGCTAGAAATCTTATATCCATAAAGCCCCTCTTCCTATTCACTCAAGCTTGCAAATACCGCTGCTCGTTTTGCCTTTGGAATCTTATAAAAACGATTCATAAATATGTATACATCTTCTAGTTTTAATGGTTTTGAGAATATAAAACCTTGAAAAACATCAGTTGCAATTTCTCTTAAGTATTCATATTGTTTCATTGTTTCAACACCTTCTGCAATAACCTTCATATCAAGATTATGCACAAGACTTACGATTGTCGCAACGATTCTATGGTCAGTTGAATTAGCAAAAATCCCATCGACGAAAGTTTTATCTATTTTTAAATTATCAAAATCAATTTGTTTTAAATAAGTCAAAGATGCATATCCTGTCCCAAAATCATCTAATGATAATTTAATTCCTATATCGTGTAATTGCTCAATCGTATCTTCTAGTAAAACACTGGCTTCTATAAAAAGTGACTCAGTGATTTCAATTGTTAAATAATTTGGATCAATATCTGTTTCTCTAACTATTTTTTTAACAATTGATACAAAATCTTTTTGAAGAATTTGAACCGGTGAAACATTGACACTCATTACAAAGTTTCTATTATATTTTTTACGTATTTCCACTTGAGCTAAACAAGCTTGTCTAAAAATCCATGTTCCTATAGGAATAATTAAATATGATTCTTCAGCATTTGCAATAAATATCTGTGGTCCAATTTCACCTAAAACTGGCGAAGACCATCTAGCAAGTGCTTCAAATCCATATATTTCATTATCATTAGTAACCAATGGTTGATATTTTAAATATAATTGATTTTTACTAATAGCCTGAGCTAATTGTTCAGAAATTTCTGCTTGATAACTTACAGATCTAGCTATTTTCTCATTATAGAATATTATTTTCTTATATCCTTCTTCAGAAGTTTTAAATAAGG
>JAOZSU010000028.1:0-1110 GCA_029939475.1 Mycoplasmatota bacterium
GGGCATTTCTGATCATAGACGACGGCGCCATAACAAAGAGCATGAGTACACTTGATTTT
Organism: Mycoplasmatota bacterium; assembly: GCA_029939475.1. GTDB lineage: Bacteria > Bacillota_I > Bacilli_A > Izemoplasmatales > Hujiaoplasmataceae > 4572-104. The sequence continues at coordinate 60 of JAOZSU010000028.1, forward strand.
ACTTATAACGATTATTCTGAATTCACGGTAGATGTTCCCGGTTCGGAAATCGGTCTTGGTTCTCATTCCTTTTATTTCTATTTCAGCAACCAGGGTGGTTCAGCCAGGTATCCGGAATCCGATGCGATCCAGGGTCCGCTTATCAATTCGGCGGAACCTTCCATGTATGTGCAGGAACCTGATGGTGCGAATGACCTTGTTATCAAGAGTGTAAATCCAAATTCTATAAAATATGGCATAGCATTTTCATAAATAGGTGAGATAAAGAAATTTAAAAACAAAGCTACAACAATAATGACAAAGATCAGCTTGAATTTAAATACATATTTAACTCCAGAAATAATATCCTTTATTACTAAATTCAAAGTTGTGGCTTCTTCATTCTTTTTAACTTCGTATTTTATAAAAATCTCTGTTATACCTGATATTATATATGCAACACCATTTATTATAAAAATATAATATATTCCTATAGTTGCATATAAAATACCTCCAAGTATTAAACCTATAAGATTTTGTAAACTCATTGACCCTTGCATATAACTAGAAGCCTGTTGCAAGTCTTCTTCATCAACTATAAACTTTAACAGTGATTGACTTGCTGGTTGAAAAAAAGCAGCGTTAATTCCTAATATAATAGCCATAATAAAGATAAGTACAATTTTAGTTCCAGGATTATCTGTTAGAAATATAACTAATCCAACAGCTAAAATGGTAAAACCTCTAAAAAAATCAGTAATATACATAGTTTTTACTTTATTGTGACGATCAGCTAAAACCCCACCAAATGGCATCAATATTAATAATATTATTCCTGCAGTTAATAAATAATACCCTTGAATCAAAGGGGCGTTATCCTCACCAACATATGCAGTAGCTAATCGCAAAACATATAAGCTCATTGCGAAATAAAATAAAATATGAGCAAAAACAACAACCACATCAAGGAATATAAAAAACACTTCCGTGTCGCTGTTTTCGGATCTGCGCGCATTAAGCCGAACGATAGGCGCTATCGCGAGATTTGCACACTCTCGAAAATGATCGCGGC
>JAOZSU010000028.1:1120-8497 GCA_029939475.1 Mycoplasmatota bacterium
AAATAAAATAAAATATGAGCAATATTTGAAACTAAAACTCCGCTAAATAATAAAGCGAAGTTTTTATTTTTTAAAACATTTTTTCTTGCCATCTCTTCATTTCTCATGTTGTTCCTCATTTCAGTGTATTATTCAACGATAATTTTAACAATATCTCCATCTGCTGATTTAATATTAACAATTTCTCCAACAACTCCTGCATTAATCATCTGAATTAATGCATCTATATCTATATCTAAATCATCTTCATCTATACGAGTTAATTTTTTGTTTTTTAAAAGCTTAGCAAATTCAATTGGCAATTCAATTCTAACTTTATCACCATCAGCGGAATCAACTAATACTTTAAGCATTTTAAATTGATCTTTCTTTTTATTAGGCATAATTACTTCAAATTCTTTTTCATCATTAGATAAAGCTCCCAATAGTTTTTCTGCTTCTTCTGCGGAAATAACGCCTTTTGATAATAAATCTAATATTTTCATTCTTTCTTCTTTTAATTCAGAGTTTTTCATTATTCTATCCCTCCTTATTTAATCTTAGACAATAATTTAGCAGCTTCTTCTACATTTAATTCTCCGCTACCAATTTTATCTAAAATTTCTTTCCTTGTTGGTCCGGTATATTTTTCTTCCTGTTCTTCTTCAACGGGAGTAGAAGAATAACCTAATTGTTCTATAACTTCTTCTAGCATTTTTTTAATCGTTGGATAAGATAAACCCATTTCTTTTTCTACCATCTTTATATTTCCGCGATTTTTAACAAATATTTCTATAAAATATAATTTTTCTGTATCTAAATAATTAAATTTAGATAAAGTGAAACTTCCCTGTAATTTTGTTCCACAATTCGTACATTCTAATTCAGTAACTACTAAATCTCCTTGACATACAGGACATTTAGAAATCACTGGATATTTAGCTAAATTTTTAGTAGCGTGTTTAGCTACAGTTTTAAGTATACCAAAATCTTTATCGAAATTTATTTTTGCCATATTATCCTCCTTATATGGTTTTAATCAATATTTTCTCTCCGGAATGAGAGTTTACATGAATCTTAATTCCTTTATGTGATATAAGATCCATTATTTCCCTTTTACTAAGCGGAATATCATCGCTGTATTTATCAATTTTAACTAGTAATAAAATAATCTTTAGAAAAATAATTGGGAAAGGAATTAAAAATACAAAACTCAAAAGCCTATTAACACCCTTTTTTTCTGGAATAATTATTTTAAACTTAATAAAATGTGCTCTGCTAAAAACTTGCATTTGTTTCTTATTTTTATTCTTATATAATTTTTTATAAGCTTCTTTGGAACTAATCTCATTATTTTTAAGTTCTGTTAATATTGATGCTTCCATTTTTACCTCTTTTCTTTTGTTAAATATTAACCATAATAAATAACTAGTTAATGCAAACGGAAGGAAATCAAACAGTAGAACATCTACAATACTGGGCCCTCTATTTATAGCAAAAAGCTGTATTGTTTCATCCATTCCTGCAATAAGAATCCCAATTACTAGAACTTTCGCAAGCGATCCATTCCATTCTCTAACTGTAAAAAACCAAGAAATAGCTAACATTGTATATTCAAATCCATGAGCAAATTTTCTAACTATATGATGCAATACATCAATATCTATATTATTATTCTTAAATAATACATTTAAAATATTATAAATATTATTTGTAATACCATAACTTAATATACTTGAATCTGAAGCTGAAGCGCATGACATTGAAAATACAAATAATGTCAATAATATTGAAATTGATAAAGTAGTATATTTCATAGTAAGTCACCTCATATAATGAATTATATCATATTATAAGTTAACATACATTAATCAAATTTATTTCTTAATCAACGTTTCAAATCTTTTAACAAATCCCAATAATTACACGATGTAGTGAATAGTATCCATCTATCAATCGTATTTTTATCATTTTGATTATTACAACACTTCATTTTAAACCTCATAATAATATCCTCCCTAAATTCATTTCATATTTTGCTAATTAAAATATAATTTCCCAGAATATATTTTATTATCAAATTAGTTTTTACTACTTTAATCAATTTTTTTATAAATATTATTAACTTGTAACTTAATTATATCAATAATATTCACTTTGTCAAGTGATAATTTTAATATTTTTTACTTTTTTATTAAAAAAAGCCATTTTAACAGGCTTTTTTATCATTATATTTAATTTTAATATTAATATTATTAATTTTCTTTTAAATATTTTTTCATTTCAAATATAACATCTCTTATTTCAGCTGCTTTTTCAAAATCTAATTCTTTTGCGTATATATACATTTGTTTTTCTAACATATCTATGTTTTTAGTTATTTCTGTATAACTTAGTTTAGTGAAGTCAGTTGTCTCTTCATTATTTTCTGTTTTTATTGAAATTTTGTCGTGTATTGCTTTTAATATTGTTTTTGGTGTTATTGAATTTACTTCGTTATATTGTTTTTGTATAGATCTCCTTCTATAAGTTTCATTAATTGCTTTTTCCATTGAATTGGTTATCCTATCCGCATACATAATTACTTTCCCATTTACATTTCTCGCAGCTCTACCAATAGTTTGTATTAAAGATTTTTCACTTCTTAAGAACCCTTCTTTATCCGCATCAAATATCGCAATTAAAGAAACTTCTGGTAAATCCAATCCTTCTCTTAATAAATTTATGCCTACTAAGATATCATATTCTCCTAGACGCAATTTTCTTATAATTTCCATTCTTTCTAATGATTTAATCTTAGAATGTAGATATCCAACTTTATAACCAAGTCCCTTAAGATATTCTGCCAAATCTTCGCTCATTCTTATTGTAAGGGTTGTAATAAGAATTCTTTCGTTCCTTCTAATCGTTTTATCGGCTTCCAATAAAAGGTCGTCTATCTGGTTTTTAGTGCTTCTAACAAAGACTTCCGGGTCCAGTAATCCAGTTGGTCTAATAATTTGTTCTACAACCTTATCAGTTCTCTCTAACTCATAATCACCTGGCGTAGCTGATACATAAATAACTTGATTTATCTTAGAATTAAACTCTTTAAAATTAAGTGGTCTATTGTCTAATGCACTTGGCAAGCGAAAACCATAATCAACTAATGTTTGTTTTCTTGATTGATCCCCGTTATACATCCCTCTTATCTGCGGTATTGTCACGTGAGATTCATCTATAATTAATAAGAAATCCTTTGGAAAGAAATCAATCAAAACAGAAGGAGTTTCTCCTTTTTCTCTTAAAGCTAAATGCCTCGAATAGTTTTCCACTCCAGAACAAGTTCCCATTTCTCTTAAAAGTTCAATATCATACATAGTTCTTTGTTCAATTCGTTCTGCTTCTAATAAAAGATTATTATCCTTAAAATATTGAATTCGTTCAATTAGTTCTTCTTTAATTCTTCTTAAAGCTTCTTCTAATTTATTAGCTTGAGTTAAAAAATGAGATGCTGGAAATAATGTTAAAACATTAAAATCTTCATAAATTTCTCCAGTTATAATATTAAATTCTCTTATCCTTTTAATTTGATCAAAATCAAATTCTATTCTTATTCCTTTATGTTTATTATATGGAGGTAATACTTCTATTACATCTCCACGAACCCTAAAGCTTCCTCTAACAAAATCAATATCATTTCTAATATATAGTATATTAATAAGGCGTTTCAATAATTCATCTCTTGTTAAAACATCATTACGCCTCAGTGTTAACATGCCGGCTTTATATATTTCTGGATCACCAATACCATATATACAAGATACGGAAGCTACTATTATTACATCTCTTCTTTCTAACAAGCTAGATGTAGCTGCGTGACGCATTTCATCTATTTCATCGTTTATCTTTGCATCTTTTTCAATATATATATCCGCTCCTGGAATATAAGCCTCAGGTTGATAATAATCATAATATGATATAAAATACTCCACTCTGTTTTCTGGAAATAACATTTTAAATTCCGAATATAATTGTCCGGCTAAGGTTTTATTATGGGCCATAACTAAAACGGGACGATTAAATTCACTTATTACATTTGCGATGGTATAAGTTTTTCCAGTGCCAGTCGCTCCCAGTAATACTTGTTCTCGTTCATTGTTTTTAATATTATTAACTAATTCTTTAATAGCCTTAGGCTGATCTCCTTTAGGTTTATACTCAGAAACTAATTTAAAAATACCCATTTAAACCTCCATAACTAGTATAACATATAATAATTAATTTTATTTATAGTAATAATCTGTTACAATATATTTGAGGTAAATTATGAAAACAGTTTTAATAGGAATCAATTCAAAATATATACATCCTAACATCGCAATTCGTTATTTAAAAGCTAATTGCGATTTAGATGTAGATTTACTTGAATTTACAATTAAAGATAATTTATCTAAAATATATCAAACTATTATGGATTCAAACCCTAATATATTAGCTTTTAGTGTTTATATATGGAACGTAGAAATCATAAAAAAATTATTGACAAAAATTAAACAAAACGGAAAAAACATTACTGTAATTTTAGGCGGCCCTGAATCAAGTTATGAATCAGATATTTATTTTTTTTCAATATAATGTAAATTATATCATTATTAATGAAGGTGAAATAGCATTTAATGAATTGTTGAAAGCATTAAGCTTTAATTACTCACTTAAGAATATTCCTAATTTAAAATACATTGAAAATGGAATTATTAAACAAAACAAAATAATAGATATAGTTAATTTAAATGATTTAAGAGATCCATATGATATTGATTTAGATAATCATCGGCATAAAATAGCTTATTTAGAATTATCTAGAGGCTGTCCTTTTCATTGTACATATTGCCTTGCGTCTCTAGATAACGGAGTTAGATTCTTTTCAATAGATAGGGTTAAAAACAATATTGTTAAATTATATAAAAAAGGGGCTAGAACATTTAAGTTCCTTGATCGAACTTTTAACGTAAAAGAACATTTAGCTAAAAATTTATTGAAATATATTATTGATAATCAATTTAAAGATGCGATATTTCAATTTGAAGTTAACGCTGATATTTTGTCTGAAGATTTTATTGATTTCGTTAATAAAACCTGCCCACCAAATAAAATTCGTTTTGAAATTGGTATTCAATCCACAAATGATTTAGTTAATAAAGCTGTATCAAGAAGGCAAAACACTTCAAAATTATTGCATAATATAAGAGAACTCAAAAAAGGTAATATTATCATGCACTTAGATTTAATTGCAGGATTACCTTATGAAGATTTTGAAAGTTTTAAAAATACGTTCAATGAAACTTTTCGTTTATATGGTGATGAATTACAATTAGGATTTTTAAAATTATTGAAAGGAACTAAACTTTTTTATCAAAAAAAGCATTTTAATTATTCTATAGATTCAAAAGCTCCTTATGAAATAATAGATAATAAATTTATTACTAAAGATGAATTAGAAGTAATTCACATTGTTGAAGAAGCTCTTAATATATATTGGAATAAAGGATTCTTAAATCATTCAATAGAGATTATAACTAAAAACGTTCTCTCTCCTTTTGATTTCTTTTATGGCTTAGGTAAGTTGTTTTTAGAGAAAAACCAATCATTTCATAGATATCAGTTAACTGATATATTTCAAATTTTAGAAATATTTGTTAATCACAATAAGTATATATATGACATAAGATATGATTATCTAAAATATCATAAAATAAAGCCTAAAATATACTGGAATAATTTAGTTCCTAAAAATAAAATAATTAGAAAATTTCACGAATCTCATTCAAATTATAATATTGATTCTTTATATAAATACAGCGTTGTTATTTCTGATTATTCCGGATATATTTTAGCTATATATTATCCTAATAAAACGGTATTTTATAAAATAAAAGCTTGATTTTAAAATCAAGCTTTTTAATTTAATTTTTTTAAATATTGATACAAATCAGTTATTTCATCTTTTATTTCAAGAGCCTCATTAATTGGACAATGTCCAATTTCTAAACTCTTCGTAAATACGGCCATTCCGCTTATACCACCCTTTAATAACTCTACGGCATGTACTCCCATTTTGCTAGCTAAAATACGATCAAATGCACTAGGATTTCCACCTCGTTGAATATATCCTAAAACAGTAGCTCTAGATTCATATCCAGCATGTTTTTGAATGTCTTTAGCTAAATCAAATACATTTGTTATATGTTCAGCTACTACAACAATTAAATGACGCTTACCCATGCTTTGAGCTCTTTTTGCTTGATTTATGACATCTTCTCTATTAAATCCTGTTTCTTTAGTAATGACTATTTCAGCCCCTGTAGCTATACCAGAATATATAGATAAATCTCCGCAATCTCTTCCCATTACTTCTACCACTGTACATCTTTGATGAGAAAATGAAGTATCTCTTAACTTATCAATTGCATCTATTGCGGTATCCAAAGCCGTAAAAAAGCCTATTGTATATTCTGTAGAGGCAATATCGTTATCAATGGTTCCGGGAATAGCTATAACTTTTATACCCATCTCATCTAACGCCATACCTCCACGGTAAGTTCCGTCTCCACCTATTACAACTAAAGCGTCAATATCTTTGCTTTTTAAATTATCAATCGCAATTTGCCTAACTTCTTTTTGTTTAAAAGCCTCTAATCTAGAAGAACCTAATATGGTTCCTCCGCGATTTAATATTTGCCCTACATCATTATGATTTAATTTTCTTATTTTATTTTCCACTAGACCTTTATATCCATCATAGACACCATAGGCCTCAAATCCATAATGTATTGCTGAACGAACTACAGCTCTTACACATGCATTCATTCCTGGTGCATCTCCACCTGATGTTAATACTCCTATTTTCACAATAATTCTACCTCTTTAATTCTTTCATTTCTCTTATTATAATCTGTATTTTATTATTTCTAATATCTTTTTTGCCTTGAAAAAGAAAGACTTCTCCCTTTTTAATAATAGATTTATATCTTCTATAAGTTTCTGGGAAGAAAACTGTATCAACTGACTGAAACATATCTTCTATTTCAATAAAAGCCATCTCCTCTGATTTTTTAGTAATAATTTCTTTGATTCTCGATATAACTCCAACAAAGCTTACATAATTGTTCTTTGATTCTAAAACATCAGATACTAATCCATAATTTTCCTTTTTAATTATATCATTATATTTATGAATTATATCGTATTTAAAATTCAAACCTAATAATTCTTTTTCTTTTTCATGAAGATATTGATAATCATATTCTTCATAATCTATGAAATTAAAAGATTCGTTTTTATAGTTCAAATTAACAAAACTAATTAATTTAGAAAGATTTTCAATCATTGTACGTTTATTTAATTTAAAATCGTCAT
>JAOZSU010000029.1:0-8493 GCA_029939475.1 Mycoplasmatota bacterium
TCATTGATAATGATCCAGCTGCTGCAATGCGTTATACCGAAGCTCGTCTTTCGGTTTATTCAGAAGCATTGTTGAAGGATATAGATAAGAAAACAGTAACCTTTGTTCCCAATTTCGATGATGCAGAATTAGAACCAGTTGTTTTACCTGCTAAATTTCCTAATTTACTAGTGAATGGAGCTACAGGAATGGCTACTGGTTATGCGACAAATATACCGCCGCATAATTTTTCTGAAGTTATTCAAGCTACAATTTATAGAACAAAACATCCTTCTTCAAATATTGATGATATTTTAGCTTTTATAAAAGGTCCTGATTTCCCTACTGGAGGAATTGTTGAAGGAGAAGATGAAATCAAAAAAGCCTTTATGACAGGAAAAGGAAAGATAGTAGTTAAAAGTAAAGTGATTGTAAAAGATACTTCACTTATAATTGAAGAAATTCCATATGAAGTTAATAAAGCGGATTTAGTGCGTAAAATTGATGATATTCGCTTACAAAAGAAAATAGATGGAATCGTAGAAGTAAAAGATATGAGTGATAGAACCGGGCTTTCTATAGTAATTATTTTGAAAAAAGAGATTTCATCTGATGTTATATTAGCTTATCTATTTAAAAATACTGATTTAAAAATAACCTATAATTATAATATTGTGGCTATATCTCAAAGAAGCCCTAAAAAATTATCATTATTAGAAATTCTAGATGAATTTATTCAACATCAAAAAGAAGTAATTAGAAATCGCTCCAATTACGAATTAAGAATTGCAGAAAAAAGAAAACATATCGTACTTGGATTTTTAAACATGGTTAATGTTCTAGACGAAGTAATTGCGTTGATAAGAAAATCACTAGGAAAAAAACACGCTATAGAATCTTTAATGGAGCACTTTAATTTTAGCGAAGTACAAGCTGATGCGATTGTTTCTTTACAACTATATCGACTTTCTACTACTGATGTTAAAGATATGCGTAAAGAAGCAGCTGAACTTACTAAAAAGATTAATAAGTTAAATAAAATTCTGACAAATGAATCCGAATTGGAATCAGTTATAATTAAAGAATTAGAAACATTATTAGAGTTATACCCATCCCCAAGAAAAACAGAAATCAAATCTAAGATTTTAAAGGTTGAAATAGACGAACAAGAATTAATTCAAAACGAAGAAGTTATGTTTGTTATTTCAAGAGATGGATATTTTAAGAGAAGTTCCTTAAAATCCTTTCAAGCTACGGTAGGAGATACAGGTCTAAAAGAAAAAGATATGATTTTGAAACAATGCGCACTGAATACTCGCGATCAAATATTGTTTTTTACTAATTTAGGAAATTATTTTACTGTTCCTGCTTATAAGGTACCTGATTTAAAATGGAAAGAAACAGGTAAATATATCGGGTCATTTGTAAAGCTAGAGAGTCAAGAACGAGTGATTGATTTTATAGTTGTACCTAAGTTTGATTTAGATAAATATGTTTTATTAGCTAATCAAGAAGGACAGATAAAACAGGTTGCTTTATCTGAATTTGAAAAATCAAGAATTAATAAATCATATAAATGTATGTATGCAAGTAAGATTAATTATCTAGTATCTGTGGATTTACGTGAATCTTTTGATAGAGACATTGTTTTAGCTACAGAAAAGGGATATGTATTGAAATATGATATTGAAGATGTTCCTGTACAGTCTTTAAATGCTAGAGGTGTTAAGGGAATTAACTTAAGAGAAGATGTATTAATAGGTGCTAAATATACAACTCATATTAATAAAGATGAAGTTTTATTCCTGACAAACCGTGGAGGATTAATTAGAGAATTTACGCAAAACATAGAATCTTTTAGAAGACCAGCTAAGGGAAAACGTTACTTAAAAACAGTTAAAAGTAACCCTTATCGCTTTAAAGCTATTATCGCTGGAAATATTGACTATTAGAATTTTATCTGATAAAAGCGAAGTTGTAATACCGGGAATTGATTTAAAGCCAGATCGCTTTGCATTTGGAATACCTTATATACCGCAATCTCATAAACCAAACAACTTATTATGTGAGATTAGTAACTACTTAGAAGCTATTCAAATATTAGAAAAATTAGATGATTCAACTAATTCTGAAGGTACGACTAATGATAATGATGATGTATTATATGAATTAGAAAAAATAATTTCTGGAAATGAACCAAAGAAATTTGAAGACAATTCAGAAGAAGAAGTAAAACAAGATGAAGAGGATGATGAATTAGATGATCAAATTGTCCAACAAACATTGTTTTAAACACAAAAACCACATTGAAATATGTTAATATTTTAGACCTGGAGTTGATAATATGAAAAAAGTAATGTCCCTATTGTTTGTGATTATCTTTGTTTTTGTATTAGCTGGCTGTGATTATTCTACCACTAATACAACTCAAGAAACCACAACTGTAGATACGGAAAATCTTATAGATATATCTAACGCTGATGAATTAATGAATATAGAATTAAATAAATCTTATCGTTTAATAAATAACATCGATTTAACTGGAATTGAATGGGAACCAATAGGTAGTTATAATGAACCATTTATGGGGATATTTGATGGAAATGGGTATACGATATCTAATTTAACAATAAGTGATAAGAATTCATATTTAAATGGCTTATTTGCCTATGTAACAGGAGAAGTTAAAAACTTAACTTTACAAGGTGTAAGTATTGATTATAGTTCTGACTTTATAACTTATGCAGGAGCTATTGCGGGAATTAATAAAGGAGACCTAATAAACAATGAAGTCGATGGAAGTATTCAAGTTTTAAACACTGATTCAAATACTTATGCAGGACTTTTAGCTGGAATGTCAAGTGGAGTTATATCTGATAAATTAGATGATTTTTCCCCTAATCTAGTTAGTTCTAATAAAGCTTCAGGTTCGATTAATGTTAGTTCAGCTGCAATTGCCTTTATTGGGGGAATGATTGGAAAATCTTATAATTCCACAATTGATGGAAACATAGCTAATACTAATGTAACAGTTGAAGCCTTAGGAGATCAAGCTTTAGTTTATGTCGGTGGACTTATAGGACACAATTACGGTGGAATTCTTATAGATAACGGTAACGGTGAGTTTCCAGATACTGATATATTTATTGAAAATAATATTTCTATAAGTACATTAAATATTTCAAATTCAAAATCAAATATATTTATTGGTGGCTTTATAGGATTTAATCAAGCTAGTGAATTAAAAAATAATTTTTCTAATGCAGACATCGTTTTAACAGGCACAAAAGAAGATGAGAATTCTTGTATTGTAGGAGGCTTTGTTGGCGAGAATTTCGAAGCTAAAATCAATTCAAATATTGTCATAATTAACAGTCTTGACACAGCTGATTTTACAAAAGAAGTTCAAAAAGATGCATTTGTTGGCGGAGATTATTCAGATTATTCTAGCAGCGATATCTATATTTATAACCCTATGAATATTGATTTAATAGAAATAGATAATGATATTACTATATTAACTTCACAAGATATTACAGATGAAACTTTTTATAGAGATTATTTAAATTGGGATGAAAATTTTTATACATTAATAATCGATAATCTTGATATTGATTAAGGCGATTAATTTCGTCTTTTTTCTTTTATAAATATAATCATTTATTAACAAATGACTATATTTTTATGGAAAAACCTTGTATAATGTTAGTAAGAATATTTAAGGGTGATTTTATGAATTGTATTGCAAATTTGAGACCAAAACCAATTCCAAATGATGTTTTTTTAAAGAGTACTAGGCTATATTACCAGATGGGTAAAAATGATTATTACGAAAAACTATTTGAAACAAATTACCAATTCATTTCAAAAAATGTAGCTGATCAAGATGCATATGCTTTTTTTAAATTGTTTTTTCAAGATTTAAAAATAGGCGAATCAAGACTTAGAACTTTATTATTGGATTCAACTGTACCTAAGAACAACCCGGAACAGATTTATAAAAATTTAATATATATTTTTAGACAGGTGAAGAAAAAAAACATAGAACCTTTTTCATTAACAGTAGTTGAAATCAATGATTTAGTTGGACTAATTTATAAAAATACATCGTTTTCTTCAAAAGTACAGTATAGGAGAATTAAAAATTCAACTCATTCATTAATTTCAAAAGAACATAGCTCTATGAGAGAGAAACTTGAGGAGTTAATCGAAAAATATAATCAATTAAAGAAAGAAAAGATATATGAATCTTTAATTCTATCCGTTAATTTCACAGTTGATTTTTTAAATATGAAAATTTATACAGGTGAAAAAAACGAAATGATAGCTATTATAATTTTATATATAGTTTTAATACAAGAAGGTTTTATTGTATCTAATTATGTTTCCTTTTTTTCAAAGGTAAGGTTTTATAAAGATGACTTATTTGAAGCTATTAGTAAATCTAAGTTTCAATGGCAAGATGGCTTAGCTGAAGTAATGCCTTTAGTGAGATATCTAATAAAAATATACACAGAACTCTATAATAATTTAAGTGATAAAGCTAGAGATTATGAATATGAATTAGGTCTTGAGATATCTAAATCAGATTATGTCGAAAATACCATTATGAAATTAGGAGAAGTTTTTGCTAAAGAAGAAATCCGTGAAAGACATCCATTAATTTCTGATTCAACTATAAACAGAACCCTTAAAAGACTTCAAGAAGAAAATAAGATTAGACCATTAGGAAAAGGTAGAAGTGCAAAGTGGATTAAATTGATTAAAAATCCAAAGAAAATTAATTTTCAAGAACAACTGCGCTTTAATTTAGGTGAAGAAGATGAATGAAGAAATAAGAAATATAATAAAGAGAGCTCTAAAAGAAGATATTCCCGATAAAGATTTATCAAGTTTTTATCTCTTTAATGAAGAGATATCTTTTGGTAATTTCATTGCGAAAGAAACAGGTGTGATTTCAGGGATAGATGTGTGTAAAGAAACCTTTTTAATGGTTGATTCTAATATAGAGTTTAAACTATTTAAACAAAATGGAGAATCAGTTAAAAAAGGTGATATTTTAGCCAGTGTTAGAGGTAAAACTAAGTCTATTTTAATGGCTGAACGCGTAGGACTTAATTTTTTACAGAGAATGTCAGGAATAGCTACTATGACTAATAAATTTGTTCGAGAGGTTAAACCATACAAAACTAAAATTTTAGACACAAGAAAAACTACTCCAACACTTAGAATATTAGAAAAACAGGCAGTAAGAGATGGTGGTGGAACTAACCACAGAATGAATTTAAGCGATATGGTTATGTTAAAAGACAACCATTTAAAGGCAGCTTCTTCTTTAAAAGACGCAGTCAATATTGTAAAAAGCCATATTGATGAATCCATTAAAATAGAGGTAGAAGTTGAAAATATAGCTATGTTTTTAGAAGCTAAAGAATCAAAAGCAGATATTATTATGCTAGACAATATGTCAAATGAAATGATGGAAGAATGCGTTAAATTAAATAATGGAAAAAAACTTTTAGAAGCCAGTGGTAATATGACTTTAAAAAGGGTAAAATCAGTTGCGAAAACAGGAGTAGATTTTATTTCTGTTGGTGGATTAACACACTCTTATAAATCATTAGATATAAGCTTAAAGTTTTAATAGAAAGAGTGATTAAATTTGTTAAAGAGTAAATACAAATGGCAGACTGAAGTAGATGGAATAGTACCTAACAATGAAATCTTTTTAACCCTATTGAAAAATAGAAAGATTGATGATTATGATTCTTTCTTTTCAATGGGTAAAGATTCATTACATGATCCATTTTTATTGCATGATATGCAAAAAGCTAAAGATAGAATTTTAAGAGCTGTAAAAAACAAAGAAAAAATCATGATTTTTGGTGATTATGATTGCGATGGAATCTGTTCTATATCCTTGTTATATCGAGCTTTAAAACAGATGGGCAGTGATATAGTATTTGACTTACCTAACCGCTTTATTGATGGATATGGCCTTAATATGAGAGCGGTTGAATCAATTATTAAGATGGGCGTATCTTTGGTAATTACGGTAGATAATGGTATTAATTGTAATAAAGAGATAAATAGATTAAATGAAGTGAATATAGATACTATTATTACTGATCATCATGAAATAGGTGAAAAGCTACCTGAAGCTTACGCAACTATTCATACATATTTAAGCGAAAGTTATCCGTTTAAAGAAATAGCTGGAGTTATGGTTGCCTTTAAACTCGCGCAAGCATTAATTGGGGAAAAAGCTGAAGAATATTATGATTTAGCTATGATTGGAACTATTTCTGATTTAATGCCCTTAGAGGATGAAAATCAAGCGATGATTAATCTTGGAATTGAAAGATTAAAGAATACTTCTAATCTCGGGCTTAAAAAAATGCTTGAATTTACTAATTTAGATATAATTAATGTTACAGCTATATCTTTTAAAATAGCTCCTAAAATAAATAGTAGCGGACGTTTAGGGAAAGCTATTGATGCGGTTAAGCTTCTAATTACTGAAGACCATAAAGAAGCTAATGATTTAATAATTAAAATTGAAAAAAACCATGCTTCGAGGAAGAAACTAACTGAAGAATCATTTAAACAATGTGAATCTATTTTAAATCCTAATGACAAGGTTATAGTAATAGCTAGTCCAACATTACATGAAGGTGTTATAGGTATTTGTGCGCAAAGAATAGTTGAAAAATACCAAAAATCAACGCTAATTATTACCATTGATTCTAATGGAATTGGCAAAGGATCTATGAGGTCATTTGGCAATGAAAATATTCTTGAATTATTACATAAAAATAGAGATAAATTGTTAAGATATGGAGGTCATTCTCAAGCTGCTGGATTACAGATTGAAGAATCAAAAATAGAAGCTTTAAGGGAAGGGCTTAATTCTATTGGCGGAAAAGAGACAGTTCCACTTTTAAAGATTGATATGGAACTAGATCTTTGTCAAATTAATATAGACACAATTCAATTTATCCAAGATCGTTCTTTTTTTACAGCTAGTTTTCTCTTTCGCGATTTAACCATAATTCAAAAACAAATTTTATCAGGAAAACATACTAAATTGGTTTTGGAATGTCATGGAAAAAGATTTGATGCTTTGCATTTTAATAGTTTAGAATACTTTTATTCATTGGAGCGCGGAGATAGAATTGATGTAGTTGCGGGACTCGTTATAAATAATTATCGCAATAATAAAAAAATACAATTAATGATTAAAGATATTGAATGCAAGGATTTTCAAATATTGAATTTACGTGATAGCGATTCCTGTAAAAAACAAATTAAATGGATTATCAATGATTACATAGAAATTAATGATTTAATTCTTTTGGAAAAAGATTTAAAAAAATTACTTAAAGAAAATTCGCAAAAACAAACGATTCTCATTACTCCGAAAAAATTACATTTGGATTTTAAAAAATTTACTAGTAAAAGAGAACTAGGCAAGATATATCAAATGTTAAAGGATATTAAAGAATTTAAACTAGATTTATTATTGAAGAGAATGGAATACAATCCATATTTGTTAAAATACTCTGTTCAAATCTTTAAAGAGCTAGGTTTTATCGAAAAAACAAGAGAATATTTCAGTATTAAGCAAAATGTTTTAAAAACCGATTTACAAAACTCTTCTACTTATGTTACATTAGAAGAGATTAAAAAAATACATGATTTAATCTACTATGATTATTATTCACATATCAAAACATATTTTAAAAATTTAATGGAGGAATTATAATGAATTACGCTGATTATATTACAAATGTTCCTGATTTTCCTATAAAAGGAATTCAGTTTAAGGATATTACACCACTTATTGGTAATGGAGAAGTGTTTCAAGCTGCAATTGATGATTTAGCTAGTTTTGCTAAAGAAAAGAAAGCGGATAAAGTAGTAGGGCCAGATGCTAGAGGATTTATAATTGGAGCGCCTGTAGCTACTAAACTTGGAATAGGGTTCGTGCCTGTTAGAAAACCAGGGAAACTTCCAAGAGAAGTTTTAACATATAATTATCAATTAGAATATGGCACCAATACACTTTGTATGCATAAAGATGCAATTAAACCTGGAGATAATGTTATTATTATGGATGACCTGCTCGCAACAGGAGGTACAGTTGAAGCTACTGTTAAATTAGTTGAAGAAGCAGGAGGAACAGTTGTAGGACTTGGATTTATAATTGAATTAACTGAATTGTCTGGAAGACAAAAGATTAAAA
Source organism: Mycoplasmatota bacterium (assembly GCA_029939475.1). GTDB lineage: Bacteria > Bacillota_I > Bacilli_A > Izemoplasmatales > Hujiaoplasmataceae > 4572-104. Next base: position 8,225 of record JAOZSU010000029.1, read on the forward strand.
ATTATCCAATTAAAGCGTTAATAAAATATTAGGAGGTCGCATTGAAAAAAGAAGATATTTATCAACCATTGTATGAAGCAGTAACTAAATATCTTTCTAAACCTAAACATCTGAAATTTATCAGACGTGCTTTTGACTTTGCTTATGAGAAACATGATGGACAAGTTAGAAAATCAGGGGAACCATATATAGTTCACCCTGTAGCTGTAGCGATTACTCTTTGTAATTATAGGGTTGATGCTTTTACTATCGCTGCGGGATTGTTGCAA
>JAOZSU010000030.1:0-2102 GCA_029939475.1 Mycoplasmatota bacterium
TTATTTTTAAATGTATTTCTTGTTCATTACCAGTAAAATATCCTCCAGCAGGAAGAATATCAATCACAGGAGCTATATTATCTTGAATTGATGTTGTTGTTGAGCTTATTGATGTAGAAACAGAAGTGATTCCTTCATTATTACAACCTACTAAAAGCGGCGTTACAAGAAGCGATAAAATTAAGAGTATTTTTTTCATATTCATAACTCCCTTTAAATGCGTTATACTAATTATAACAAATAAAACATAATAAGGCCTGTAAAGAGATAAAAATTCAAAAGAATTTTTAAAAAACTACAGACCTGTAATATTATTATTTAGATTTTACTTTGTCCATTTAGCTTTCAGTACTTTTTCTACAAATACTTTAGCTAGTCGAGGATCAAATTGCGTTCCAGCATTTTTAATTATTTCCGATACAGCATATTCTTTTGACATTCTCTTACGATATGGTCTATCTGAAGTCATAGCTTCATATGCATCTGCGATACATATAATTCTTGAAAATTCAGGGATTTTTTCACCCTTGATACCGTAAGGATATCCCAATCCATCCCAGCGTTCATGATGATGTGAAACATAGATAGCTAAATCTGAATATTCATCCGCAGCTCTTAATATTTCATATCCTATTTCAGTATGTGATTTAACTATTTCATATTCCTCTTTAGTAAGTTTGTCTGGTTTATTTAAGATTTCATCAGGAATAGAGATCTTACCGATATCATGGAAGGTTGCGGCTGTTTTTAATTCAACTAAATCATCTTCACTAAGTCCTATTGCTTTACCTAATTCATAAGAGTATTTACATACACCTTCTGAATGATTTTTTTCGGATTCATATTTATCTGTTAATGTTTTCAATATAGCTGATATCGCTCTGTTTTTAACTGATTTATGTTCAGTTATTTTATGTCTGAACATATCATTTTCAGCTAGTTTTCGTAAGTCATCTAAGTCAATTGAATCATCTTTTTTAATATAATATCCTATTGCGACAGAGATATTTATATTTTTAATTTTCGTAACTGAAAATGCTTTTTGAAGTTTGCTTTTAAGTTTTAAAATATATTCCTCAGTTGCTTTAGGAATAATTATTGTAAATTCATCACCACTAATACGGGAAACAATATCTTTTCTCCTTGTGTTTTTCAAGAGAATTTCAGCTGTTTTCTTTAAAGCTAAATCTCCTGTAGCGTGTCCATATGCATCATTGATAATTTTAAGACCATTAATATCAATATTTATCAATCCTATTGGATAATCTTTTAACTTATCTAACTCATCTAACTTTTGATAATTATAACGCCTATTATATAATCCCGTTAAATGATCATGTGTACTTATTTCTATTAATTCATCATAACGAATTTGTTGTTCTGTTATATCTCTAGTTACATCAACTATACCAATAATTTCATTATCAATATTATAGAATGGCGCTAATACCGTTTCAAAATACAATGTATTACCATTATCATCTACGAATTTCCAAGTAGAAATTTCCTTATTACCTTTGAGTACACTTTTATATATTTTTTCTCTACCGTAAATATCAGGTATATCAAAGACTTCACAGAAAGTTTTACCAATTATATCTTCTTCTTTTAAATGAAGACTTTCAAGGCCTTTTCCATAAGCATCTAAATATCTATAATTAATATCTAATGTAAACAGTATATCTGGAGATGATTCCAATAACATATTAATTTTTTGATTACGCAAACTTATTTCTTCTAAGCGTTCTTTTGCTTGTTTATTACTTTTTACTGTATCATCTATTAACTCATTGATAACATCTCTAGCCTTATTAAACTGATTGTCTTTTCCTTTAGACAAGCGATGTTCTGGTTTGTTTATAGGATCAATTGTATAGATATCGTCAATCAAGCTTGAAATTGGACGATAGATATAATATTGAAACATCATAAATATAACAGCTACAATTAAAATAAAGATAGCTAAAACGACAAATGATATATATGAAAATATCTTACTGGATTGATTTAAAACATTATTAGAGACAAACATACCAAAAGTATAATTTGTTCCCGGTATTATTTGATAAATTATCTTGCCAGAAATACCATTGATATTAACT
>JAOZSU010000030.1:2112-7880 GCA_029939475.1 Mycoplasmatota bacterium
ATACCTTCGTTACCTATAAGCTGTTCTGATGGAATTCCATAATATTCTGCTTGTTTAAATTCAATGCTTTCAGGATCTAAATCTTTATGTGAAATTACTCTTCCTGAATTATCAATGATAAATCCGTATCCTTGATAATCGCTTTCTATTGAATTAACAAATGACGTAATTTCTCGTATCTCAATATCTGCGCCTACAACGCCTAACAAAACCCCTTCTTTATAAACGGGATATGTTCCTGTAACAACTATTCTATCCTCAGCGGCGTCAATATAGGCATCTGTATAAACAATGTCTCCGGCTATAACAGCGTCAATATACCAAGGTCTTTGTGTAAGGTCAAAATCTGGGTCTGGCACAAAGTCACTCGATATAGTTAAAACATTATCAGGAGTACCAAAATATAATTGTGTAACAAATTCACAGTTAGACTCCAAACTAATTAAGAAAGGTCTTAAATCATCTTGATTTTCTTGTGTCAAAATATAACTTGAGACATCTTTAATAATTGAATTAACTGAAGAAATTTTATGTTCTAGTTGATCAACCATTAATTCCTTTTCAGTCATTACTATATTTGTTTGTTGTTCAATTAAAATACTGGAGCCTTCAATGTAAAGTAAAACAAGAATTAAGAAAAATAAGGCAACAAAATTAACTATCCAAAATACTGGTTTTTGTAAAATCTTTTTCATTAACATCACTCATCTCTTAAAAAGTCTTAAACTTTACTTATTTAAATTATATAATAATAAACATTAAATTACAATTTATCACATGAAATTGCTTGGTTTCATGAATAAATATTTAATAATATCCTTTTTATTTAAAATGCTAGTGAATGCTCTAGCATTTTAAAAACATATCGTATATAATAATATAGATATCCAAGGAGATCTTATATGGACGATGCAAGAATAAAAACATTAAAAGATGAAAAGGTCAGCAAAGCAATTATAAAACTTTCCATACCTGCAATAATAGGAATGCTCGTTATGGCAATTTATAATTTCGTCGATGCTGTTTTTGTATCTTGGTATGATGTCTCTGCCCCTGGCGCTTTACAGGTTGTTATGCCAGTTATGTTAATTGCATCTGCTATTGGATTATCTCTTGGAATTGGTGGTGCTAGTTATATCTCCAGATTACTTGGTGCTCATAAAAAGGACAGAGCAGAACAAGTTGTTTCTCTTGTATTTATAACCGGTATTATTTTAGGTGTTTTATCGACTATATTTAATTATATTTTCATGGATAAAATTTTTAGCATCTTCGCTACAGATCAGGCTAATATGAATATGATTAAAAATTATGGAACTTACATCATTTATGGTTATACCTTTATGATTTTAAATATGATTTTAAACAATATTTTGCGTTCTGAAGGTAGTGTAAAATATTCTATGATTGCGATGATTTCAGGTTCTATATTGAATATTATATTAGATCCAATATTCATTTTTGTATTTGATTGGGGTGTTGAAGGGGCTGCTATTGCAACTACTTTATCCAACATGTTTTCCTTTGTAATTCTATTATTTATATTTTTAAATAAAAAAACTATTCTTCATTTAAAGATTAAAAATATGAAATTTGATTTAAGTATTTATAAAGAAGTATTGATAGTCGGCTTGCCTATTTTGTTTAGACAGTTTCTATTTAGTTTATCCATGGGCCTTTTAAACTACGCAGCTAAACAATATGGTGGTGGAAACGAATTAATTTCTGTTATTGGTAATATGCTTCGCACTGTAACTATCCCTTCATATATAATCTTTGGTTTTGGACAAGCATTACAACCGGTAGCTGGATATAATTATGGAGCTAAAAATCCTCAAAGAGTAATGGAATCGTTTAAGTTTACAGCTAAAATAACCTCAATTATTATGATTATTACTGCGATTATTTTTGGTTTATTTGGTTCTTATGTAATTCGTATTTTTAACATGAGCGATACAATGATTGATTATGCAATAAAGGGATTTAGATACTTATCAATCGGTTTAATATTTTTAGGTTTTACCAATAGTGTAACTGTATTCTTTCAAGCTTTAGGCAAAGGGTTTAAAGCATTATTGATGAGTATATCTAGGCAAGGATTTTTTTTCATTCCCGCTATATTAATTCTTCCTAAAATACTAGGAATTGATGGCGTTTTAGCCGCACAAGGTTTATCTGATATATTAAGTGCGATTTTAGCCTTTATCTTATTTATTCCATATATAAAAACTTCTAAGATTGAAAAATTAATCTATAAAACAACTTAAAAACCCTAAAAACCCACTCAATTAATTTGAGTGGTTTTTATTATATTAACTTAATTATACTATTATATTGCCTAACCAACTTTGAAAGTACTCAAAATATGCTTCAATCCATAAATAATGTTTTTCAATAAATTCAAGTTTTACTTCTTCTATTCCTTGTGCAATTCCTATATTAGCGATATATTCAAAATGATGTAAAGGAATAAAAGCTAACATGGCTTTTATCTCTTCATCGGTAAATTTGCGATAAATTGATTGTGCTTCTAATAATGTTTTGATAGTATTATCAAAATGTGTTCCCTTGAATTCATCAAAATCAGTTTGATCACAAAACGTAGCTAAATCTATTAAGTTAGATGTATTATTAGCTGCGTCAAAATCTATAATGGTAAATTGTCCAGAAATATCCTTTATAATATTTTCAAATGTAAAATTACCATGACAAAAACTTCTAGGAAGGTTTTCTATATATTGATATAATTCATTACCCATATATTTGAATTTAATCAATCTATCTGCATCTAAGTCTTTTAAAATTGCAATTTCAATACAGCGATCAACATAATATTCTTTTCCATAATAATTTAATTTATGTGGATATTTTTCCATTTGTATATGAATTAATTTTATATATTTAATTATATTATCATGATCTAGATTAGTATTAGGTGTATTTCCCTTATGATAGGTTAAAACCACACCATAATACGTTATATCATCTATTATAATACTGACAAAATCTTCTTTATTTTTTGTTTGAATCACATTCAAAGAATTACGATTCTTAGAATATAAAAATCGAATAACTTTTAAAGTATCTTTAACATTTTCTATTTGTTCTTCTGAATATATTTTTAGAATATAATCAGTATTTTTACCAATCAACTTATAAACTTTAGAAAATACATTTCTAACAAAGACAGAATCATAAATAGATAAATCATAATTTTGATTGATGATACTTATAATTTCTTTCATATATATCCTCGCAATAAATATAGATTTATAGTAACATCTCTTATACATATAATACCACGCCAACCATTTTAAAAAAAGATTTTTTTTATTTGGTTTATTTTTATTTTTAAATGTAACCTCTCACACATATATACAAGTATTTATGTTATAATTAATTACATTTTTGTGTGGACATTTTTAAATTACTTAGAAGAAATGGTGTGTAAAATTTATGGAATTTACAAAAAATATTATATTCGATATTACAATTTTATTTTCATTTCTGTTTTTTGTGGATATATTAATGTTTTCAAATAAAATGAAAACAAAATATCTAAGAATAATAACGGGGATTATATTTGGTTTTATAACTATATTTTTCATGATAAACACTTCCGTTATTCATGAATTCGACACAAAAAGCATATTAATTAGTATAATCGCTTTATCCTTCTCCTCTACCACAGCCTTAATTACAACTGGAATCGCTATTGCTTATAGAATCTATGAGGGTGGAGAAGGACTTTATTTTGGCATATTTTCAATTATGGTTGCTTTAAGCGTTGGACTTGTTTGGAAAAAATATTTCTTTAAACAATTTTCTTTAAAACTTTTTTGGGACTTATATATTTTCGGGATTATAGTTCATATCTTTATTCTTTTATCTCAATTCGCTTTTTATTTTCCAGATAATATAGAAACTTTTAAAGAAACCTTTGTTCCCGTTATATTAATTTATCCTATTGTAGAAACAATTATAGGTATATATATATTTAAAAACAAAAAAACTAGGGATTTACAAAAGGAATTTGAATATAATCAAAAGCGTTATCAAACTATCTTTGATAATAATCCTATAGGGTTATTTCAATATAATAATGAAGGTGTCATTCAATTTGTTAATGATAGTTTCGCAAGAATTATGCATGTTGATAAAGAAGATTTAGTTGATTTTGATATGAAAAAATTACCTAATAAAAATTTGGTAGCTGAACTCAAAAAATCATTGGAAGGTGAATCTTCTAATTATGATGGCTTTTATATTTCTTATTTATCTAAACATAGATTCTATACCCATGTTAAATTTACTCCTATGATATCTGATGGTAAGGTGGTTGGTGGAATAGGCACAATGGAAGATTTATCCGAGCTTATTCGCAATCAAAAAAAAATAGATAAATTAATTAAGATTGACTTATTAACTAATTTATATAATCGCCAATCATTTGAAAGTTTTTCACTTAATAAAATTTCAAAAAAAATATTGCCGATAACAATAGTAGCTGGTAATATAAATTCCTTTTCGATTATTAATGAAATGTTCAGTTATGAAGAAGGCGATAAATTACTAGTTATATTAGCTAAAATTTTTAAAAGTTTTACTAATAAAAATATTTTAGCCTATCGAACAAATGGAGATGAATTCACCTTAGTTATGAATAACAGTATTCTTGAAGATGGTAATAGAATTATAAATCAACTAAAGCAAAAAATAAAAACTATTTCTTTTCATAATATAAATATAACTTTATCTTTCGGTTTAGCTATTTATAATAATATGAATAATAATATATATAAAACATATAACGAAGCGATTATAAATTTAAAAAGCAATAAAGTATATGAAAATTCAAGCTTTTCTAAAAAAACCATAGATATCATAATGACAACTCTTTTTGAAAAAAGTGAAAGAGAATTAAAACACTCACAACGAGTTAGTGAAATTTCAGCTTTGATAGCTAAAGAATTGAATTTAGGAACTGCTTTTTATAACAAAACAAAATTAGCTGCTAAACTTCATGACATTGGTAAAATTAATTTAGACCAATCAATTCTCGATAAACCTGGCAAGTTAAATGAAGAAGAATGGTTAAAGGTTAAAAAACATCCCGAAATTGGATTTAAAATATTGAGTTCCGTTAGAGAATATTTAGAAATAGCTAGTATTGTTATGAGCCATCATGAACGTTTCGATGGTATGGGATACCCAAATAAAACAAGAGAAAATAATATTCCACTTGCTTCTAGAGTTATCGCTATCGCAGATTCATATGATGCGATGACTCAGGCAAGACCTTATCGTAAAACTATAACTAAGGAAGAGGCTATCGCAGAAATTAAAAGATGTAGTGGAACTCAATTCGACCCAAATGTAGTTAAAATATTTGTAGAGAATGTCGCAGATAAAATACAATAGAAAAAGTGTGAATTTCACACTTTTTTATTTGTATACATAATCTTAAAATTTCTCTCTAAAGCTATTTTAGTTAATTCTTTATCAGGGTTTACCACTATAGGATTACCTACAAGTTCTAATATAGGTAAATCATAATCAGAATCCGCATAAGCTTTACTGTTTTTAAAGTCAGCTTCTTTAAATAAATGTTCAATGATATCTTGTTTTCTTTTATTAATAATTATTTCAACTTCATTTGATTTTTTTAACCCATTTTCTCCTTCAACATTCGTACCTATTACTTCTTTAAATCCTTCAGCTAAAAATGGTTTTAAGATAATATTGAAATTACCACTTAATAAAATTGT
>JAOZSU010000030.1:7890-8400 GCA_029939475.1 Mycoplasmatota bacterium
ACATTTCTTTTGAAATAAAAGGTTGAATCTCTTGATAAAATAAATCAAGAAATTTATTGAGTTTTTCTCTTTCAATGCTTCTAAATAAATCAGCTGTGATTTTCATTGCACCAGCTCTAAATGTTTGCTTATTCCAGCCAAACAAGTGAAGCTTATATAATAAATACCTCCACATAATTCTAAGCCAATATTTATTATAGGCTTTATTATTAATTTTTTCTCTTTTCCAAAGTTTAAACAGATATGGTAATGTCTGTTTTAAAACATATGTTCCATCAAAATCATAAATTGCTAGTTTCATCTTTAACTCCAATTTGTCAATATATTTATATTACAAAAAACTGTGAATTAATCACAGTTATTTCTTTTTATTTATTTTATTAGCTACTTCTTGTAAATGCTTTTTCAAATTATCCCTATTCACTAAATTTTTTTCTTTCATTAAATACATATTATTATCAGCTCTAGAGACAACTCGTTCAAGTGATTCAGAATGAGAATCTCTTTGCT
>JAOZSU010000031.1:0-331 GCA_029939475.1 Mycoplasmatota bacterium
GCATTTAAATTATGGGCACCTGTTTCAACTGCGGTTATTCTTAATTTATATGATACAGGAACGCCTGCAAAATATGGAGGCACAGATGTCCCTATTAGAACTATTTCTATGACAAAGGGTGAAAAGGGTGTATTTTCATATACAGCAGATGAAAACTTACATGGTATATATTATACATATTCAGTAACAAACGGAGATATAACAAATGAAGTAGTTGATCCTTATGCAAGAAGTACTGGAATAAATGGACTTAGAGGATTAGTAGTTGATTTTAATCAGGTTAATCCAGATGGATTTACTTATAACACTCGTCCTGATAATATGACAAACC
>JAOZSU010000031.1:341-8360 GCA_029939475.1 Mycoplasmatota bacterium
TATGAATTGCACGTAAGAGATTTAACTTCCTCAGATACTTGGAATGGAACTGAAGCTAATAGAGGGAAATTTTTAGGATTAGTTGAATCAGGTACTACTTATGATGGAGTTACAACTGGATTTGACCACATTGTTGAATTAGGAATTACTCACGTTCAACTTCTACCAATCTTCGATTTTGGAGTAGTAGACGAAACAAGACTTGATGATGCGGATTACAATTCATTTAATTGGGGATATATGCCTCTTAATTTTAATTCTCTTGAAGGATCCTATTCAAAAGATCCTTATGATGGATTAACAAGAATTTCGGAAATGAAACAAGTAGTTATGGCTTTTTCAGAAGCTAATATAAGAGTAAATATGGATGTTGTATATAATCATACAGGATTATCTGCTAATTCAAATTTCAATTTGATAGTTCCTGGATATTATTATCGTTTAACTGATACTGGAGCCTTTAGTAATGGATCTGGAACTGGAAATGAAACAGCTTCAGAAAGATATATGATGAGAAAATTCATCGTAGATTCAACTGTTTTTTGGGCAACTGAATATAATATATCAGGGTTTAGATTTGATTTAATGTCTCTTCATGATATAGAAACGATGAATGAAGTGGCCGATGCCTTGCATTCTATAGACCCTACTATAATGGTTTATGGTGAACCTTGGACTGGAGGAACTTCAACTTTATCAGCTGACCAAATGGCTAGCAAAAATAATTTACGCTTTATTGATGGAGTCGCAGCTTTTAATGATGATACTAGAGACGGCATTAAAGGCTCAGTTTTTCAAAGAGAAGCAGGAGGATATATTCAAGATGGATTGGATGGAACCTTCGATTCAACCTTCATAAAAAAAGTTAAATATGGAATAACTGGAGGAATAGACTACCCTTATTTAACATACAGTTATAGTGCTTGGCACACACAACCTACAAAAACAATAAACTATGTTACAGCGCATGATAATAATACATTATATGATAAATTGTATTTAACTTTAGAAAGAGATGAAAGATTAGATTTAATTCCTATTTTAGTAAAACAAGCATACGGCATAGTTCTTACTTCTCAAGGAATACCATTTATTCATGCAGGTGACGAATTTATGCGTTCAAAACCTATTGATGGTGGAGATGGGTTTGATCATAACAGTTATGAATCACCAGATTCAGTTAATCAAATTAGATGGGATTTGAAAGCCTCAGAATTAGGCCAAGAAGTATATCAATATATCAAAGGGTTAATAGCTTTACGCAAGAATCATCCTTCATTTAGAATGCCTACTTCTCAAGATGTAATTGATAATTTAAATTTCTTATATAATGATTTAGAAGGAGTAATTGCATATTCAATTACTAATAATTCAAGTAATGATTCTTATAGTGATATATTAATAATTCAAAACGCTAATGATAAAAGTGTTAAAATCAAGTTGCCTACTGGTGGTGGTTGGGTTTTAATTACTGATAATAATACTGCTGGCTCAGACGAAATAACAACTTATCTTGGAGGCAGTAATATTAAAGTAGCTGAACATTCTACATTTATTCTTTATCAAGACACTTCTTTAGAGGACTATAACCCATTACCAACAATTATAATTTCTATCGTTAGTGGTACAGTTATTATAGGGGCTGCAGTTTTAGTTTTTGTTTTAAAAATCAAGAAAAAGTAAAAATATCACATAAAAGTGATATAATATATAAAAAAATAAAATTATAGAGGTAAATTGTGGAAGATAAAAGATTAGTATTAGCGAAAAAATTGTTAAAAAAAGATCCTTCAAAATTAAAGATGATAATTGGATTTGATGGATTTAAAGATGAAATTATTCATATAGTCGATAAAAGAATAGACAGTAATAATTTTGTTAGATTAAATAAAATAAATTCTTTTGCTAAAAGAATAGAGAAAGCAAGTGGATTATCTACGAATATAGAATTAGTACCAGTTGTTCAAAAAATAGGTGGGAATGGGCCTATTATGTGTAATTCTTTATCAGAATTTAACGCTGAAATATCATATATTGGTGCTTTAGGATATCCTACAATTGAAGATGTATTTAAACCTATGAAAGAAAAGGTAGATATTTATTCAATAGCCAAAAATGGACATACTGATGCCTTGGAATTTGATGATGGTAAATTATTATTAGGTAAAATGTCATCATTAAATGATGTTGGTTATGATCGCTTACTCAATGTAGTAGGCAAAGAAAAACTAATCAAATTATTAAGCCAATCAGATCTGTTTGCCTCTGTAAATTGGTCAATGTTACCTCATATGACTGATATTTGGGAAAAGATGGTAGAAGAAATATTGCCTGAATTACCTTATAAAGACAAAAAACCTGTTTTCTTTGTGGATATTGCTGATCCGGAAAAAAGAGAAAACAAAGAAATTATTAAAGCTTTGAATTTATTAAAAGAATTTAAATCAAAATTCTTTGTAGTCTTAGGATTAAATAAAAAAGAAGCTTACGATGTAGCTAATGTTTTAAATTTATTTGATAACCGGAGTTTAGCGAATATGGAAGTAACATTGAAAGATTTAAATATTGGATTATATAACTATTTAGAAATAGATGGAGTTGTAGTTCATCCTGTTGATAGCTCAAGTTGTGTAATTAACGGTGATTATTTCTTTGAAAAAGGTCCATATATTTCTAAACCTAAACTATCAACTGGAGCTGGAGATAATTTCAATGCTGGATTTATTTTAGGATTATTGCTGAAATTAGAACCTAATGAAGCATTATTAACAGGAATGTCAACCAGTGGATTTTATGTAAGAAATGCAAAAAGTCCTAAATTTGATGAATTAATTCAATTTATAAATGATTGGACAAATAACAATATAGAAACAAATTAAAAAGGCTCAAATGAGCCTTTTTTTAATTAATTATTTTGATTTTTTAAAGCACATGAACCAATCTAAACAATATTGATCATCACTTTTTTCTTCCATTCTTTCCTTAGCTGTTCCGCAAGAACCAGCAGGAGGAACGATAACGTCATCACCAGGTCTCCAATCAGCTGGAGTTGCACAATTTTCTGCGTCAGCTTTTTGTAAAGCTTGAATGATTCTTTTGATTTCATCAAAGTTTCTACCTGTAGAAAGAGGATAGTATAATATAGTTCTAATAACACCTTTTGGATCAATTACAAATACAGCTCTTACAGCTTGTGTATTTGATTGATTTGGTTGAATCATACCATATTTCTTAGCTACATCCATTTTAATATCTTCAATTAATGGGAAAGTAACATCTAAGTTTTTAAAACCTTTCCACTCTAATTCGTTGATTTTTCTTAACCAAGCGATGTGAGAATATAATGAATCAACTGATAAACCAACTAATTCAGTATTTAAAGCTTTGAATTCATCAATCATACTTGTAAAAGTCATGAATTCAGTTGTACATACTGGTGTGAAATCAGCCGGATGTGAAAATAGTATTACCCATTTTCCTTCAAAATCTTGAGGAAAATTGATTTCCCCTTGTGTAGTTGTAGCTATAAAACTTGGTGCTTTGTCACCAATTAGTGGCATTGTGTAACGTTCTTTAATTTCTTCCATAATAAATTTCTCCTTTTATATTAATTTATTTTTTTTTGTTTTCTCATACAATTAGGGCAAATACCTATTAAAGTAACTTGTTCATCTTCAATAGAAAATCCTGATAATTTACTTTTATCATATGATAAAGTAACTTGAGGAATATCATATAATTTATTACATACTTTACATAAAAAATGTGAATGTTTCATATCGTTAATCTCATAACGCTTTTCGTTTTCTGTAGTATTAATTACATTAACTAAATTATGCCGAATAAATAATTTTAAAACGTTATATACTGTAGTTTTAGATAAAGTATGTAAATCTACGACTAAATCATGATATATTTCATCGACAGTAGGATGGGTCCTATGACTATCTAGATAATTATATATTTGCTTTCTAGTTATAGATGGACTTATATTCAGTTTTTTACAAATTTCTTGAAAATCTTGTTTCATCGAGATTATTCCTTTCATAAAATGTAATGATTACAATAATATAATAATACCAAATTGATAATAATTCAAGTGATATGCTCAAAATATAAAAATTATCAATTAATTATTCACTACCTATTTTTTTATTAACGTGAAATGATATAATATTAGTACATTTAAGATATATAATATTTTAAAGGAAATCTATTATGAATAAGATAAAAACATTTTGGAAAAAAATAATATATTTTATTAAAAACAACCAACAATGGGTAGGCTTTTTTGTAATAGTTATTGCTTTATTCTATGCTTTTTTTCATATTTTTTATGAACCAAGACATATTGTAAATGATATCTTTTATATCTTGTTTTTAATTTTATTAGTCTATGGATTATATCATGCTTTCCACATTGAAAAATCTGAAATTAAAATTATTAAAATTATAAATTTAGATGCATTATTCATAATTCTTAGTGTTTTTTTAACATATAGTATTGTACATTTTTTTGGCCTTTCAGCTGTTTTGGCATCTAGTTTTATTGGACTTTTAGGTTATTTTATATTTCGTAAATATGAAGTTCCTATATATTGTGGATCATTTGCTGGTATGGTATCTATAGCTTTATTTAATTATTTTGAAGTAGGAATTCTCGCAATTCTGTGCGCATTTATATTTTTATTGACAAAGCCTTTATTTGCGGGATATGGAGGCAAGTTAGGAACCGTTGCTTTTCTTTCATCACTGATTACATTGAGTATTTTTGACAAAGAATATCTTGTTATTATTGGAGATACTTCATTATTTATTGTTATTGCAATAAGCATTGCGAGTGTAACCGCTACATTTTATTTAATTCAAAAGCTTAATATTTCATCAGTACTTTCTTCAGCCTTGTTAAGTTTATTATTTGCTTTATTTATAAATATATTTTATTCAAATTATATATCTTATACTTTTGTATTTTTCGCAGCTAGTTTTATTGGAATGTCAGATAAAAAAATATTGTCTAATATATATTTAGTTATTTTATCTGGATTAATTTTTGGGGTTATTTATGATATCTTCTTAGAGTACTTTCATGGTTTAGGAGGGAAGCTAGGATTAATGGCTTTGATGACTGTTGTGATTACATCAGGAATATCAAGCCTTTATCATTTTTTAATAAAAAATAAAATGACTAGGAGAAGTAAAAATGGGAATTAAAGAAATAGTTAATCAAGAAAAGAAAGATTTGCAAAGTGTTAAAAGACCATATGAAACGGTAGCTTTTGTTTTATTTGCAGTTTTGTTCTTCCAACAAATATTTTTTATTTTTAAAAATTTCTTGGATTACTTAAATAATAATTGGTTTAATACTGCAAATATCGCAAATGCAAATTTACAGGGATTTGTCGCAAGAATTATTACGTTGGATAACACAAAATTAGTATTTATTGTGGCTGGAGTACTTGCATGGTTATTGTATTATTTTGCTATATATTTATTAGTGTGGAATTATGCTAGAAAACATGAATTAGCTAAGTGGACGTGGACATTATTTGTGGTATTTGGGCCAACTATATTTTTAGCACCGCCATATATTTGGTTTGTTATGTATGCTTATAGAAAATATTTAGTTAGATTTGCTAAAAAAGTTGTTTCTGAATTTAAGGAATTTAATCCAAAACACAAGTTTCCAGAAGAAGAGTCAGAAGTTTAATAGTTATAATTGTTAGATTTGGGATATAATATTACTAATGATACGTATTTTAAATGAAAAAGATAGAGACTTAGTTTTAAACTATCTCTATATGGAATCATCATATAATATTTTTATAATAGGAGATATTGAAGCTTTTGGTTTTCATACTGTTTTTCAGTATGTTTTAGGAGAATTTGATGAATTAGATAATCTTCTTTCTGTTTTTTTAAAGTATCGTGATAATGGAATCTATTATTCTCATTTGAATAGATTTAATCCTAATTTTTTTGATTATATAAAACTAGAAGAATTGAATTTCTTTAGTGCTAAATCAAAATTAATGGATTTGATAAAACCATATTTAAATCTGTTTAAAGAGAAACAGATGTTTTTCTGTAAAGCTAATAAAATTAAAGCTAAACCATATTTAAAGGATATAGAAATTAAAAGAATAACTTCTTTAGATGAGTGTTACCGTTTATATGATTTACTGTCAAATATTAAAGAATTTGGAATATTTAGAAGAAATAAAGAAGAATTTGCGAATGCACATTATAAATCATTAAAAATGGGTACCACATTTTATATTGAAGAAAATAAAAAAATAATTTCAACTGTAACTACCACAGCTGAAACTAAAAAAAGCGCAATGATAATTGCGGTAGCTACGGATTCAAATTACAGAGGAAGAGGATATGTTTCAACCCTGCTTATTAAACTTATGGAATATTACTTTAATATAAAAAAGAAGGAATTATGTCTCTTTTATGATAATCTAGAAGCAGGGAAAATCTATTTAAAACTAGGATTTGAGCATATGGGAAAATGGACTACATTTGAACGTATAAGCCATTAATTTTTGAGAGGATGATGAATGCTTTATGAATGATTTTAAAAAACAAAGATATAGTGAAAAATTCACTGTGAAAACTTATGAAGTGGATTTTTTAAGACGAATAACACCATTTGCAATACTAGGATATATGCAAGAAGTAGCTACTAATCATGCATTTGCTCTAGGGCTTGGATATGAAGAATCTTATAAAAATAATTTTATTTGGGTTTTAAGAAGCGCTAAGTTTGAATTTAAGAGCATACCATTATTAAAAGACAAGATGGAAGTTTATACCTGGCCGGTTGGTGTAAGTGGACTGAAAGCAATGAGAAGATTTGAATTTAGAATGGATGATAAAGTTATAGGTTCAGGATATAATTACTGGTTAATGATTGATATTATAAAAAACAAACCTGTAATAGCGGATTATTTTAACTTAAAAATGAAGGATATACCTATCTATAAGAATGATTCCTTTAAGCTTAGAAAAATCATATGCCCCAAAGAAACTTTGTTTAGTTATGATAAAATAATTATGAATTCTGATATTGACTGGAATAGGCATGTGAATAATGTTAAATATGCGGATATTATATTTAACGCGATTCCAATTAATATAATAGAGAATTATGATATTATAAGTTTTCACATTGACTATATAAAAGAATGTAGACTTAATGACTTAATTCATGTCTTGTATAGTACTAAAGACAATCAATTGTATGTAAAAGGTATAAGGGAAAATGATACAGTATTTCAAGCTGTTATAGATTTGAATGTAAGATAATTTTAGTTAAAATAAAAAGGGATCTTTTTTCAAAAAATCCCTTTTTTAGTTATTATATTACAAAATTACCCTCAACAAAAACATCGATTTCGTCACCATTTTCAAGTACGCCTTTAACAGATAAATCTGGACTACCAAACATAAAATCAGTATGTGCCATAGAATGATTATATCCTCTTTTTTTGAGTTCCTCTAAAGATAAATTTGGACCATCTTTAATATTAATAGTATAAGCTCTTCCAAGGGCCATATGACAAGATGCGTTTTCATCGAATAAAGTATTATAGAATAAAATACCAGAGTTTGAAATCGGTGAATTATAACTTATTAAAGCTATTTCACCTAAATATGAACTACCTTCATCAAAGGTTACTAAAGTTTTTAATAAGTCTTTATTTTTAAAAGCATCATAATTAACAACTTTACCATCTTTGAATTCAATCCAAAAATCTTCGATTAATTTACCTTGATAATTCAAAGGTTTAGTAGCCACAACTTTTCCATTAACTCCATATTTATAAGGCATAGTAAAGTTTTCTTCAGTTGGTATATTAGGATTAAATAATATTCCATCAGGAGTAAACTCTCCTCCACCAGCCCAGATATGATCTTTTACAAGCTCTACAGTGATATCAGTTCCTAAATTATTTTTAAATTTAAGAGCTTTAAAATTATATTCGTTTAATATATTATTATGTTTTAATA
>JAOZSU010000032.1:0-8200 GCA_029939475.1 Mycoplasmatota bacterium
CATTGAGCGTTTCGTAACTATATTTCTGTGAATTCAGTTGTTATTCCCAGTTATTAATTCTCTCTTTTCTATTACCTTTTCCTGTATAAATTCCTTTGTTTTCTAAATATTTTAAAGCGTAATTTGAATTAATAGTGTATTTTAAGCTTTCAGTTAGTTTAAGTTTATCTTCTAATTCAATTATTCTGTTTTCTCTATACAAAACTAATAAATTAAAATCAAATTCAAATCTTGTAAACCAAGGAGATATCTGTTCTAAAAATCTTTTGTTTTTTAATTGTTTAATTATATCGATATCTTCTAGAATAGATTCATAATATTCTATCAATTTATCTAATCTATCATCTTTAATATAATTTTCTATTTTATTATTTGAATAATATGAAATTATTGAATGTCTGAAATTATCTAGAAAATTGATTAATGAAGAAGATATTTCTTCATTATTATCACAAAATTCTTTAATTGCATTTATATATGATTGTTCTTTATTGTAATTAGATGGATTCCACATATAATCAGCTATAGTTTTTAAAGGAATAATAGATAGAGACCAATTAATCATTGGATTAGAAACCATTCCTATATGGGTTTTATCTAATTTATCTCCTCTATTTTCAATCGGACCCATAAATAGTAAATCAGGAGCCATATCATTAACGGGATAATTCTCCCATAAAACAAGATCATGTCCAAAATATTTTAAGGCGTTATCTCCATCTATATTAGGAATATATTCAGGCACTACTTTATATCCAGTCCAGAAAACTTTGATATTTTTATCAAGGTTTTCTTTTAAATCTTGTCTATATGGAGTATTGTAATTTTGCCAGTATTCTGTAGGGCACATTACTAAAGAATATTCTTTTAATTTTTCTTTTAAATAACCATTTAATTTATTTGATATATAAGCATGGGCTTTTCCAGGTGTTTCAAATTCTTTTTTTTCTGAATCCTTTAAACTATAATCAATATCATCTAAAAGCAAATTAAAATTACAAACACCTTCATTTAAAACTTCATTAATCTTATTAAATAAAGCATCATAATCTTCTTTTTTAGTGTAATTAAAATCATTACCAGGGCTTATAGAAAAATAGAAGTCTATATCATTATTTTTAGTTTCTTTAATTAATTCCTTTAATAAAGCAAATTCGTTTTTAGGATAAGGTACTCTCCATTTTTTTCTGTGATATAGATCATCTTTAGGAGCGTACATATAAGTATTCATTCTTTCCTTCTTTAAAAACCTAATAACATTTAATCTATCTTCATGTGTCCAAGGTTTTCCATAAAAACCTTCAATAATACCTCTTAATTTAAAACTAGGTCCATCTTCAATAAGCCCATATTCTAACTCGTTATTTTTTATTAAATTATTCAAGGTATTATTAGCGTATTCTTTACTTCTAGGATTACCATAGGTTATTTTTATTTTAAAAGGTTTTTTAATTCTTATTCTGTAATTATCATTAAGGTTTTTATCTAATTCATAGGTTATTTCCTTGTCGTTATGTAAATTAACATCTTCACCTAAACTATAATAGTTTTTGATTTTTTTCATATTTTTACCTTCTTTTTCAGAAAATTTAAAATTCAATGATTTTAACTTCTCCAGCACCTAAATGAAAATACACTCTATTATCAGGAGAAAAATCATGATATTCTCTTCCGAATTCATAGGTAGCGTATAATAATTTACCTACATAACTATGATTATTTGAAGCTATTCTTAATTTTTCTATTGATGCATTACAATGAATATCATCGTGATAATTAGAATTAGCAACCACTAATAAACATTTTCCTGTTTCTTTATTGAAGTATGACACACCAATTGCAGGGGTATCAAACTCATTAAAGTATAACGGCAAATAACTATTTATATCTGTAATCTGATTTAACCATTTTTTTCGAATATCTTTAACTCCGTTTAAATGATCAGCTATTTCCCAATGATTATTATTTAGATAATGAATTGCATATTTATCGAATAAAGCGAGTTTTCCATAATACAAGTCATCTTGAGGTAGTTTAAATTGGTCTTGACTACTACAATCTACTCCTAAATTCATTGGTTGAGTCTCATATACTTCTTGTCCAGAGTTGATAAAAGGAACAGAATTAGGTAATAACATATTTAAAATTGTAATCATTCTCGCTAGAACTCTTCCGCCATCTCTGCCTGCAATTCTAGCGCTATCGTGCGTCTCACAAGAGGCAAACATTGGTAAAGAAATATCTTTTAATCCATAAACAAATTTATGTAATTTCTTTTCCCATACACGGGGTTCCATCCAAAAACCATTACCTATAATAATGTTATAACCAAAATCCTTTGCCTTTTTAGCATTATCAGGGTTTAATTCTTCAGCTATAAAAGCAAAGTCATGATTATTTTCTCTAGCTTTATTAATAATCATTTCTAATAACTTTTCTGGCAAGGCATGTCCCATATCAATTCTAGCTCCATCAATTCCGTATTTTTTTTGATAATGAGGAATAATGCTTGACAAGAGATTCCATAGTTCTTGATTAGGAATTTCTCCAGGAAATAGATTAGCTTTTATAGTATCAAATAATATATATGGGTTTACTGATTTAGATTTTAAATATTGTTTAGTTGCCTTTGGATGATCCATAAACATTCTAAAGAAAGTAACATCAGTCCAAGGTGGTTGAACATCATTTATATGATCTGAAAAAGCAGGAGCTATAGTTAAATCAAAAGTTTCTTCTATATTTTCAATAAAATTACCATCTCTTTTTAATACTTCTTCATATAATTTGACATTTTCTTCTTTAGGGTTTTTTTGGAACATATTTATATGTCTTAAAACATCGCTAGATTCATATACTTTTTCCATATATTTAAATTCAGGTGGTATAGTGTTCCCTAATCCATCCACATAAGGAACTTTATATTTATGTGCTTCACTTTTTTTAATCCAATAGAACCAATCTGGATGGTCTTTAATCAAATCATTATCTACAGAATTAGTTCTTGGAATAATATCGATAATAACTCGCATATCTAATATATGACATGCCTCAACTAAAGCTTGAAATTCTTCTTCAAGAGACATTTCTTTTCCAGTCATAGTTTCTTTTAAATTAGGGTCTAAATCAAAGAAGTTGGCTACTCCATATGGAGAACCTAATTCTCCTTTTTTGTCTTTTAAAGAAAAACGAGATATTGGTAATAAATAAAGTGTATCAACCCCCATTTTTTTTAGTAAAGGTAATAAAGCTAATGTCTTCACAAAAGTTCCAGTTTCTTTAAGATGATTAAAATTAGATAAATCTAGAGAAAAAGATCTATCATGGTCCCAAGCACTACTAGTTCGAATCATCAAAGAATAAAGAACTGACTTTCTAATCCAGTCTCCTCCTTGTGCATTATCTTTAATATTTTTAATTTCAGATAATGATTTAGAATAATTCTTTCTATTTTTCTTGTTTGGTAAAATATATTCTTCGATTAAACTAGAATAAAACAAATATGGATTAACAAGTAATTCTTGACTTGGAAGCTTTCTTAATTCTTTTCCACTATAATTCCAAGCATTCCACATATCAGGAACGACATAATTAATGTTTCCATATTTTATCTTTCTTTTTAAGATATTGTTTAGTTTTTCTATTTTTAAAAGGGCCACTTTAATCACCTCATAATTATTATATCAAATACTAAAGGTAAAAAGTCATGTTTTTTAAAATGTGTAAGTGTTTACACTGCAATCATTGTTCTTTAAAATCATTGTTTAATATAGTATAATACAATGTGGGATGAGGTGATTTAATGAAAAGGCCTGTAGTATTAATAATAATGGATGGAATTGGTATAGCTAAAAAAAGTTCAGGTAATGCATATACATTAGCTAAACATCCAAATCTTGATAGATTATTTAAAGAATATCCAAATATCCAAATTGAAGCTTCTGGAGAAGCTGTTGGGTTACCAGAAGGACAAATGGGTAATTCAGAAGTTGGACATATGAATATAGGAGCTGGTAGGGTTGTATATCAATCTTTAACTAGAATCAATAAAGCTGTTAAAGATGGAGAATTATCTAAAAACAAAGCTTATGCTCATGCGTTTAACAACGCTATTAAAAATAATTCAAAATTACATTTGTTTGGTTTATTGTCAAATGGAGGAGTTCATTCTCATATAGATCATTTTAAGGCGATGTTAAAAGCCGCAAAAGAAGCAGGAGTGAAGAGAACCTATATTCATGCATTTTTAGATGGACGTGATGTAGGGCCTCATACTGGAGTAAGCTTTATCGAAGAATTAGAATCTTTTATGGAAGAGATAAATTACGGTAAAATAGCTACTGTATCTGGAAGATATTATGCAATGGACCGCGATAAGAACTGGGATAGAATTCAGAAAGCATATGATTCTATGTCTTTTGGAAAAGCACCACATAAAGCTTCGGCTGTAGAAGGAGTAGAAGAATCATATAAAAATGATATTACAGATGAATTTGTCTTACCATTTGTAGTTGATGATTCTGGATTAATTGAATCAAATGATTCAATTATCTTTATGAATTTCCGTCCTGATAGAGCAATTCAAATATCAACTGCTTATTCTAATCCGGAAGCATTAGTTGGAAAATTGAATACAGAGAACGGACCTAAGAATATAACATATGTATCCACAATGAAATATGCAGATTCAGTAAAAGGCGAAGTTGCCTTTGATTTAAATAATTTAACTAATATGTTTGGGGATTATGTATCTAAAAAAGGTCTTCATCAATTAAGAATTGCGGAAACTGAAAAATACGCTCATGTAACTTTCTTTTTTGATGGAGGAGTAGATAAAGAAATTAAAAACGCAAAGAGAGTTTTAATTCCAAGTCCTAAGGTTCCAACATATGACTTACAACCAGAAATGAGTGCTTATTTGATTACTGAAAGTTTGATGAAGGAATTAGATTCTTTAGAACACGATGTTGTTATATTAAACTTTGCTAACGGAGATATGGTTGGACATACTGGAGTAATTCCTGCGGCAGTTAAAGCAGTTGAAACAGTTGACGAATGTGTTGGTAAAGTAGTGGATAAAGTGTTATCATTAGGTGGGGTATGTTTAATTACAGCTGACCATGGAAATTGTGAAAAGATGTTGACAGAAGATAATAAGCCTTTCACAGCACACACAACAAATCCAGTTCCATTTATTGTGACTGATAAAGAAATAACTTTAAGAGAAATTGGTGGTAAATTAGGAGATATTGCGCCAACTATGCTTAAATTATTAAACCTAGAACAACCAAAAGAAATGACAGGAGAATCATTGATTGAATAATTATGATACAAAATTAAGAGATATTAATTTTAAAGATTTAATATTTGTTATACTATATGGTGGAATTATATCCATATTACTTGGTGTGGCTCTTGGATTAGTTGATTATTACATTAGAAAATATACATCACTTTCATTTTCAATGATATTTTTCTTTATTGCAGCACAATATATAGGCCGCACTGTAAGAAAACAATATGAAATTCCTCATATTGTATATATAGTTATTACAGCTATGTTTTTAGCTTTACAGGGATTAATTATTTTATTAATACCATCTATATATAATTTAGCTATAAATTATTCGGATTTATCAATATTATATAATTTAAGAATTTATGGTATTGGTTTAATTCAAATATTTAAATCTTTATTTACAGGATTTAATCTTTGGGTGTATTTAGAAGTTTTATTCTTAATTGTTGGAACATATGTCGGAACTAAAGAGACATATTAAATATATAAAATAAATCTATTATAAAGGAGAAAAAATTATGCCAAACATTAGTAATATTTACGCAAGAGAAGTATTAGATTCTCGTGGAAATCCTACTGTTGAAGTAGAAGTTTATACAGAATCAGGAGCTTTCGGTAGAGCTATAGTACCTAGTGGTGCTTCTACTGGAGAACATGAAGCAATTGAATTAAGAGATGGAGACAAAAGTCGTTTCTTAGGAAAAGGTGTTACAAAAGCCGTTAAAAATGTAAATGAAGTTATCGCACCTAATTTAATTGGATACGATGTAACTTTCCAAACAGCAATTGACAAAATCATGATTGATTTGGATGGAACTCCAAATAAATCAAAACTTGGAGCTAACGCAATCCTTGGAGTATCAATGGCTTGTGCAAAAGCAGCTGCTGACTTCGTTGGATTACCTCTTTATTTGTATTTAGGTGGATTTAATGCAAAACTTATTCCAAGTCCACAAATGAATATTATAAATGGTGGATCACACGCTGACAATAATATAGACTTCCAAGAATATATGATTATGCCTGTAGGCGCTCCAACATTTAAAGAAGCATTAAGAATGGGTGCGGAAGTATTTCATAATTTGAAAAAGGTATTAAAAGATTATGGATATAATACTGCAGTTGGAGATGAAGGTGGATTCGCTCCAAACCTTAAATCTAATGAAGCAGGAATCAAAGTAATCATTGAAGCTATTGAAAAAGCTGGATATGTTCCAGGTAAAGATGTATTTATTGCTATGGACGTAGCTGCTTCAGAATTTTACAATAAAGAAACAAAATTGTATGATTTAAAAGGCGAAGGCAAGACAATGAATACTAAAGAATTAATCGAATTCTATGAAGGCCTTGTGGAAAAATATCCAATTATTTCTATCGAAGATGGTTTAGATGAAAATGATTGGGAAGGTTGGGTTGAATTAACTAAAGCTTTAGGCAATAAAATCCAATTAGTTGGAGATGACATCTTCGTTACTAACACAGATAAACTAGCAAAAGCAATTAAAATGGGTGTAGCTAATTCTATTTTGATTAAACTTAATCAAATAGGAACTATCACAGAAACATTTAACGCAATTGAAATGGCAAAAACAGCTGGATACACTGCAGTTGTAAGTCATCGTTCAGGCGAAACAGAAGATACTACAATCGCAGATTTAGCAGTAGCTGCTAATACAGGACAAATTAAAACAGGTTCAATGTCAAGAACAGATCGTATTTCAAAATACAATCAATTATTAAGAATTGAAGAAGAACTTGATGAAGTAGCTGAATTTAAAGGATTAGGTTCTTTATACAATTTACGTTAATATATCATAAAAAAACATGTTTTTGGGTCTTCCAAAAACATTTTTTTATGGTATAATAGTTTAGTGCAATAAGCATAACTATGTTTAGGAGGTCAATACCATGCATACTATAGATTTTTTATTATTTTTTGTTTCAATATTTCTTATCATTTTAGTAATGGTTCAAGAATCTAAAGATGATGTTAATAATACTTTCACTGGAGAAAAATCAGATTTATTCAAAAATCAAAAGCAAAGAGGTGCGGAATTGGTGCTAGCAAGGGTTTCAATAGCCACTTCAATTGCATTCATCGGGTTAGCTATTTTAGCATTAATACTTTATTAAGAACACATTACGTGTTCTTTTTTATTACATTATAAGAAGGATATATTATGAAAGAAGAAGTATACAATTTAATAAAAAAAGCTTCCTATAAGGAAAGGTCTTTAATAGGAATATCATCACTTCTTAAAATTAACACAGAAGAAGAATTCCAACAATTAACTAAAGCTTTGGATAAATTAGTTAAAGAAGGTAGAATATACCGAGATAAATCAGGATACTACCAAACCTACTCTGATAAAATTATAGTTAAAGGTAAATTTGATTTAAAATACAAAGGTTATGGATTTATCATTGTAGATGAATCAGAATACCCTGATATTTTTATACCTCGTAATCTAAAGAATACAGCTATGGATGAAGATTATTGTTTAGTTGAAATCACAAAACAAAAAGGCAAAGACAGATTTGAAGGAAGAATAATTAAGGTATTAGAGAGACACGTTACTCAAATTGTTGGAGAATATTATGATGGTCAAATATTCCCTAAAAATTATACCAATGATTTAGTATTCAAATTAAGAAAAGAAGACCAAAAAAAGGTTAAAAATCATCAATTAGTTAAAGCTAAAATAATTCGTTATGGAAAAACCTTTATTAAAGAATGCAAATTAATTCAAGTATTAGGTAATATTGATGATAAAGATATAGAAATAATCGAAGTAATTCATCGCAATAATTTAATTTCTGAATTCAAAAAAGAAGAACTAGACTTCGCAAGAGAAATCCCTCAAACTATAGATGAAGAAGAAATCAAAAATAGAGTTGATT
>JAOZSU010000033.1:0-8125 GCA_029939475.1 Mycoplasmatota bacterium
AACATTTCAACATCATCATAAGTTAAACCATCTAAGAAATTAGTAAATTCAGTTAGTGATGCATCCGCAAAGCCAATATATTTTATAACCATATCATATAAAACATTAATCATTTCAGTAGATTCATCGCTCTCTAAATCTAATCTATCTACATATACTGTAATAACATCAAGAATGAATGTTTGCATTGCAATCATATCATCTGAACTAAGTGTAGCACCTCTTAATTTTAAGAAAGCTGACAATTCTTGCGTTAATTGATAAATTTCTTGTGGGCTAAAGTATGATGGCATTGGTTCATCAATTTTTGGAACTGGGAATTCTCCTGGGTCATTATATATTTCTGGTTCATACATTGAAGCTTTCATGAAACCGATTAATTTTTCAAGCATTGGGAATGAATTGCTTGGCATTGAAGTTATCATATTTTCAATGTCATCTAAAACAATATTCATAGCATTTCCAGTTTCAGCTTGATATGCAGGATCATGCATTAAATCAAACATAACTAATCCCATTAAAGTATCTTGATATAAATCATCAATTTGTTCCATGACACTTTCATATTCAAAGCTACCAGGAGTTAGTCCTACTAACTGAGCTTCTAAATAAGTCAAAGTTTCTTGGAAATTAGAATTTAGATCTTCAGTTGCATATGTTAAAGCACTTAAGAAATACTCTATAAAATCTTCTTGAGTAAATCCAAATGTTTCTAAATTATTAATCCAAACTTGGATATCAGAGAAATTATTTATTTTCATAACTCCAATTCCATATTGGAAAATAGAACGCAATGTATAATATGTTGTTTCTGTATCTGTTGTTCCTAAAATATCCATTAAAGCATCTATAGTTGAGTCTAAATCTTCTTCTCCTACTAATCTTTCAAGGAAATTATAAAGGAATTCATCATCAAATACTACTAGAGGTTCATCAACAGTTTCAAATCCCTCTTCAAACCATCTTCCTATTGCCATGCCTCTTGCATAGAATTCCATTATATCTTCAACTTGAGAAGGTGAGATACAATTAGGATCATAATCTTTAATTTGAGTAATTAATGCTAAGTAATCTGAAATAAATACATCTATTTCTCCTTGAATTCTAGCTACTTCAGCTTGATCTGGAACCATTTCATTAGTTACATCAAAGTAAATAGCTGCCATATATTGCATTATCTGGCTAACATCTACACTTCCATCACCTAATAAAGCATCATAAATATTAGACATTTTAATTGCTAAAGCAATGTCTCCAGGACCTGTTTCATAGAAATTAATTGATAAAACAGATAGAGCTGTTTCAGCTTTTTCTTGGTCAATTGATCCTAAGAAGCTTTCAACTTGAGATTCTGCAAATTGGAAATAATCGATATATCTATCAATAACTGGACCTATAACTGAAACAAATCCAGCTATTTGAATTTCAGTAGCTCCTTCTAAAGCCATTTTTTCAGACATATAACCAATGATTACTTCTTTAATATTATCATAATCTGAATCATCCATTGTACTCATAAATGCACTTAAAATATTATTTAATTTTTCACTTATAAGCACAATATTTTCTGGGTTAATTAAATCTTTATATTGTTCAATTGGATTATAATAATCTCTTAAAGGCGTATACCCTGGTTCTGAATAGCCCATGGATTCATTTACTATTGTCATAACTAGTTGATATGTTTCTTCATCAATTGATCCAATTACAGCTTCTAAACCATCATATACAGTGCCAATTAATACTTTAGTTTCTGTTTCTCCATCATCACTTGTAATATAATTCAAAATAGCTTGAGTATCCATTGCATCAAAATTAATATTTTCTAAATCCTGTGTATATTCAATTATTAGCCATTCTGAGAATTCTTTATTAGAAATTAAATCCATATATCCATCAATGTGATCACCAAATTCATTATCGTAACCCCATAATGCATCATCAATATAATCTCTAATTGTAAAGTCATCACCTAAACCAAGAACATCTAATGATGAATAATCTGTTAATTGGAATGCATATTCAGCTGTTTTCATATCTTCATATGCATCAAGAATTGGTTGATATAAATCCATTTCTTCATCTTGGTTTATACTAGCTATCATTGCATTTAATTCATCTAATGCTTGTTGAGCAGCATCTACATCTTGATTTAAAATACTTTCAGTTAAAAATTCATCCAATTTCCATTCAAGATTATAATATGTAGAATAATCAAAGATTTCTGGGAATTCATAATCAAACATATCATAATAATCTTCTTGTAACATATTAGCATCAATTTGTGCATTGAAATAATCTTCACAAAGATCTGTATAACCATTTTGTATTTGACAATATGCATCAACTTGATTAGATATTGTTGTCATTTGAGATTCAAAATCAGAAATATTGAAGTTTTCATCCTCAATCAATCCAGTCAATTCAGCAATTCTATCACTCATATGTGATATATCATTAGCGAATCCGCTCACCATTAAATTATAAACTATATCAACAACAGTATCGCGGTCGAATCCCAATATTTGAGTTGCTTGGAACCATTCTTGTAAAGCTCCAGCTGAATTAATATCCATTAGATTCATCATCAATTGTTGCATAGCTAACATTATATTATATAATTCTTCTTCTGAAGAAGCACCAATAATTACCATTAATTCAGCAATTTGCTCATCTACATCATCAGGTGTAAACATATCATCAACTATATCGATTAAATCATCTCTATTAAATTCTCCTAAAGGAGTTCTAAAGAATTGAGGATAAACATCTAAATCTCCAGTAATATAGAAATAGTTTTCATCCCAACCAATAAATGTATAACTATACGATTCATCATCTTCTTTAGTTGGATCCGCAGGAGCAGTAGCTTCGTTTCCATAAACAACTGTTTGAGTTTCTATAACATTTCCTTCTGCATCATAGAAAGTTACAGTATATTCTTTTGAAGTTTCTTCAAATATAGGATAAATATCCATATTTTTATCAATATTTGTAAGTGGTTGATTCCAACTATGGAAAGTATAAGTATATTGTGCATCTTCTTCTTTTGTAGGAACTGTTGTTGGAGCTGTTGCATCTTCTCCATGATTTACCACTTGAGTATCAATAAGTTTACCATCACCATCATAGAAATTAACTTCATATGTTTGGCCTAAAGGAACTGGCATATACAAAGCATGAACATCTAAGTCACTAGTTATATTAGTTAAATCAGCATCCCAACCAATAAATGTAAAAGCATTAGTTGCATCAGATTCTCTATAAGGAGCTGCTGGTGCTGGTGCATCACTTCCATATGATACATTCTCACTTATGATTAATGTTCCGTCATAATCATAAAAAGCAACTGTATATACGTTAATACTTTCTGTATACACTGCAGTAACAGTTAAATCACCTGTAATGTAATTAAAAGCTACATCCCAGTGATCAAATGTATAAGAATGTTCTGCATCCCCAGCTCTTGTAGGTTGAGTTGGTTCAATAGCTCCTGAACCATAATCAACTGATTGGGTATCTAAAACTGTTCCATCATAGTCTTGAAATGTAACTGTATATTGATTAACCGTCTGTGCAAACACAGGATTAATAACCATATTTGAAGTTACATTATCAAAATCTTGATCCCAATTTGTAAATGTATAACTGTATTCAGCTGTAGGCGCTTTTGTAGGTTCTTCTGTAGGTTCTGTAGCGCTACCGCCTTCCAAAACACTCTGAGTATCTAAAGTGGAACCATCCCCATCTAAAAATACTACAGTATAATATATCTGTTGTGCTGTAGTAGTAGATTCTGTAGTTGTTGATTCCGTTGTTGTATTCTCTGTCGTTGTATTTTCTTCAGTAGTCACAGTTTGCTGTTCTGTTGTTGTTACTATTGGTTCTGTTGTTGTTAATGGTGGAATTGTTGTTTGTTGACCTCCACCAAAGAAATCACATCCCGCAAGCAAAACAACAACCATAGAAAGCATAATTGTTGCGATTAATTTACGTTTCAATTTTATCACTCCTCTTTTTTAATTCTTTTCATTAACATCTTCTTTCAAAAATTATTAATATTGTATATATATAATAATACAATAAGAATACAAAAAAATCTATAACACTGCACAAATTATATATATTATATTAAGTTAAAAATATAAAAAAAGAAGAAAACAACATATTTTGTAATTGTTTTCTTCAAAAATGCTTAATCTATTAATCTAATTCAGTATCTTTAGCTATTGGATATCCCCAATATGAATAATAATTAGAGTTTAATTCTTGTGAATTTACTAGACTAAAATTATCTGACATATCAAACATATGAATGCTTGAATAAGATAGTGTATAAACATAATTATCAATAATAACTGCTCTTTCAATTGAATCAAAATATGAGTAATATCCCTCTTCATCTTCCTGCATATTTGTCAATTTAGTCACAAATTCTAAACTTCCTGAATGATAAACTTTGAATAAATATAAGCTTTGAGAATAAGCTGAATAATCATCATAATATTCAAATACAGGAATACCTACATAAGTGAAATCTTGTCCTTGAGGTGTAAATGATAAAAATGCTTTTTGATCATAGATTACATTTGTATAAGAATAATCACCTTCAACTAAATAATTATCTAAAACAACAGGTGTATCTTCGGAAGTATCATAAAGAGATACTTTAACTCCAGTAAATCTTGTCCATCCATCTATTGTTTCTGATTGTCTCCCAATTCCTATTAATAAATTATCTGTTATCTCATGCAAATAATCGCTAACGCCTTCTTCATATAACTCTCCTAGTACTACAGGATTATGAGGATCAGATAAATCTAATTTATAAAGCGGATCTGATTGTTCAAATGTTACAACATAAGCTATATCTCCTGAATACCTAACAGAAAATATTTGTTCATTTGGTTTCCCTAAACCGCCTAACACAGATATTTGTTCCATTTCTCCTACAGTTGTAGCATCTAACAAATAAACTTGATTAGTAATAGTTGCTTCGTAATTGGAATAGAAATATCCAGTAGTTGCAATTCTAAATACTCCATTATATTCATCCATTGAGAATTGATTTAGAGGAGAACCATCTACCTCGGCTAATGCTTTGTATTCTAATTTTCCATCTACAATTTCAAAGCGAAGAATATCAGTATAATGAGAGTAACTTTCATCAGTTTCATCATATTCCCAACGATATATCGTTGTATATAAATTGTTTTCTGACATATAAATTCGATAAGTACTACCTAAATATGTTTTAACATCTGCCTCTTGAGAATCATTAGCAACATCTAAAGATGCAAGTATTAAATATCCATAAGACTCACCATTATTAGGCATATAATAGATTTTATCAATAGGCATCTTCATAATATCATTTGATACAGCTGAATCTAAATAACTAGGAACGAATAATTCATCGCTTAAACCATAATTCATCATATAATTATTTAATACTAAATATAATTGTTGATCAATCATTCTAGTATCAATTAAATATGAAGAATCAAAATATAATTCTCTATTCATTGTTACATTATCCATATCACTTATATCAAAAATTCTAATATGTGTTCCATATGTATATGTCCAATTAATACAAACTTTTGTTCTTGTTTCGGTATCACTAGATTCTTTAGTATCTTCAGTAGTAGTTATTACTTCATCATCAGGATTAGTAACTATATCTGTTTCATCAGAATCAATTTCAGGCTCATCATAAATAACTGAATCATCATAATAATAGATACATTCATCGTATTCTGTATAAGTATATTCATAAGAAATTAATACTACTCTTCCATTATATATGTACAATCCATCAAAAGTTCCATTATCAATACTATATGTAAATTCGATATCTAATGTATCAGCATTAACAATATAAAATTGATTACCAGATGCAATATAAATATGATAGCCATCTGTAAGTATTCTATCAGCTTCTTCTACACCCTCAACTTGATTGTTTGTTTTAGAATAATCTCTTGTGTTTGATTCATAATTGTTTTGTGATTCTTCATCCATTGCAACTGAATCAGCGTACATTTCTCCACCTAAAATATTTGCTTTAGTATAATCACCATTCAATTCTTCTAAATAATCTTTTAATTGTTCATAGGAACTAAAACTTCCTACATTATCTCCTGTTGGCAAGTTATTTGTATTATTACAAGCTACAAAAAATAAGGAAATTACCCCTAACAAAAGCAATGTAAGTATTTTCTTTATATTTATCATTTTTTTATTCCTCCTTTGTTTTCATTAGTATAAACAAATAAAGTAATAACTTTGTTGGAAAAAATTTTATTATTTTGTTAATTCTAAGAATAAATCAATATCTTCCTTTAATAATTCTAGAGAACTTACCCAAAATTCCTTTTTAGTTACATCTATACCAACTAACAAAGCCGTATCTTCAACCATCATTTTTCCTGTAGCTGCTAATAATTTGTTATATAAACTAACAAAACCATCTTTATCCTCTAAATACTTAGCGTATAATCCTTTTGCGAATAAAAGTCCAAATGTATAAGGAAAATTATAATAGCTTAATTCACCTGAATAATAGTGAGATTTACATACCCACATATAAGGGTGTAAATAATTAGAATCTAGTCCATTTCCATAGGTTTCTTTTTGAGCTTTTATCATTAAATCTTTTAATTCATTTTCATCAAATACTGTTTCTTTTCTGCCTTCAAATACACTCTTTTCAAAAATAAAACGACTCATTATATCCACAATAACCTGTGTATAATCTTGAATAGAAGATTCTAATAAAAAGATTTTTTCATCTTTTGAGGCTGCATCTTTTAAAGCAGCTTTATTTACAATAGTTTCACAAAAAGTTGATGCAGTTTCAGCTACTGGCATTGTATAATTACTATTTAATATAGATTCATTAAAGATTGATTCACCATGAAAAGCATGTCCTAACTCATGGGATAAAGTAATAATATCTCCAAATACACCTGTAAAATTAGCTAATATTCTACTTTCTTTAATCGAATGAATATTTGCGCAGAATGCACCTCCAACTTTGCCTTGTCTTGGAGTATAATCTATCCATCCATCTGTAAAGGCTTTTTTAGCCATTAAGTATAATTCTTCACTAAATGTTTTAAAATTCTTTAAAATATATTCATTCGCTTCAGGTATTGTAAACTTGGTATTAGAAGAACCTATTGGTGCGAATAAATCATAGAATGGCAACCCGTTTTTATGTCCTAAAAGTTTAGCTTTTCTCTTTAAATATTTACGAAATAATGGCATATATTCTAAACAAGCTTCTTGCATAACATCTAAGGTTTCTTTTTTCATTCTAGATATAAATAAAGCTTGATCTAATGCGGTTTTATATCCTCTAGCTTCTGTTAAAACATTAACTTCACCTTTGATTGAATTCAATGAAAATGCAATTGATTTTTCTATTTTTTTATAAGCTTTTAATTCTGCTTCATATGCGCTTTTTCTTACATTTGCATCAGGACTATTCGCTAGATTTCGAATCTCAGATAGTGTAATTTCTTCTCCTTCATAATCAACAACTAAAGTTGAAGTTAATAGTGATTGCAATCTTGACCAAGCATTAGACCCATTTTGGATTAATTTTGATATTAAACTTTCTGTCGAATCATCTAATTTATGACTTGCTTGTTTAATCATCTCTAAAATATGAAATTTGTGTTCTTTAAGAAATTCATTATTATTTATATCTTCTTCTATATTTGGATAATTTGATAACCATTTTTGAAACAATACTTCAATTTTAGTAAGCTTTGTAAATTCAACTTCAATTTTATTCATGCTCTTCATTGCTTCTTGATTAGTTGATTCTATTGAAGATACTAATGAAGCAAAATGCATTAATTTATCAACTAAAGTTATAAGTTGAATTTCTGTTTCTAAAAATGATATTAATTTTTGTTGTTTTGAATCATAATTTTCAAATTCATCTTCTTTTTTTATTGTTTTTTGAATTAACTTATTTAATAATTTCATATCTCTTAAAAATGCAGGATCATCAAATGCAAGATATAACTTATCTAAATTCCATTTTTTCATTTTAAAACTCCTTATTTATTTAAATTATCAAAAGCCTCTTTTACTGTCAAACCTTTTGATT
>JAOZSU010000034.1:0-8091 GCA_029939475.1 Mycoplasmatota bacterium
ATAGAAACAGCTTCTTTATCTCCAAATCCGCCGATAATAGTTGTGTTATCTTTAGTTATTGAAATCTTTTTAGCTTGTCCTAGACTATCTAATTTAATTTCTTTTACTTCTTCATTTAAGTCTTTAGTAATAAAGTGAGCTCCAGTAAATAAAGCTATATCTTCAAGCATTGCTTTTTGATTATCTCCGAATCCAGGTGCTTTTGTAGCGACTACATTTAAGGTTCCTCTTAACTTATTGACAATCAAAGTTGAAATCACTTCATTTTCAATATCATCTGCGATAATTAATAATGGTTTAGAAGATTCCATTACCGCTTCTAATACTGGTAAAATATCTTTTACTGTACTTATCTTTTGATCAGTTACTAATACATAAGCATTTTCAAGTTTAATTTCCATTTTTTCACGGTCAGTTACCATGTATGGAGAAATATATCCTTTATCATATTGCATACCTTCTGTAATTTCTAAGTAAGTTTCAAATCCTTTAGATTCATCTACTGAAATCACACCTGTATGACCTACTTTTTCCATTGCTTCTGAAATTATTTTACCAACTTCAGACATACCTGAAGAAATAGTCGCAACTGAAGCTATATCTTCATTAGTTTCAATGATTTTAGAGCGTTTTAATAGTTTATCAGCTACTGCTTTTCCAGCTAATTCCATACCTTCTCTCATTAGAACTGGGTTAGTACCCTTTTCTACTTGATGAATTCCTCTATGAATCATAGCTTGTGTTAGGACTGTAGCTGTAGTTGTTCCATCACCAGCTACATCATTAGTTTTATTAGCTGCCTCATAAACTAATTTAGCACCCATATTTTCAAATCCATCTTCAAGTTCAATCTCTTTAGCGATGGTTACACCATCGTTTGTAATAAGTGGTGAACCAAAAGATTTACTTAAGATAACATTTCTACCAACTGGACCTAGTGTTACTTTAACTGAATCAGCTAAAATATCTACACCTCTTAACATTTTATCTCTTGCGTCTTTAGAATATCTTACTTCTTTACTCATGATTTACCTCCTATTCAACTATAGCTAAGATATCTTTTTCTTGGATGATTAAGTACTCTACTTCATCTATTTTAATATCTGTAGTACTGTATTTACGATACACTACTTTATCACCAGGTTTTACAACTGGTTTAATTAATTGATTGTTTTCATATCTTCCTTCTCCAACAGCTATGACTTTAGCGTAATCTGATTCTTCTTTTTTAGTGGTAGAAAGAATTATTCCACTTTTTGTAGTTTGTTCTACCTCTTCTTTTTGTAAAATAACAGAATCATGTAAAGGTTTTAACATAACACATCTCCTCCATAATTATTGATATTGGCACTCTCTTTGTTCAAGTGCTAACTTTATTATAAAATTAATGATTTAATTTGTCAATATTAAATTTTGTGAAAATTATGTGAAATTTTCATTATATTAGTATGCAGCTATAATAAGGTCTATACATTTAAAAAAGAACTTATTTTACAATAAATTCTTTCTTATATTATCAACCTAATATGGTTTCAAATACCCTTATAAAATTCCTGTGCATTATTTTTTCTATTTCTTCTTTTGTGTATCCTAAATTAGATAGTTCAATTCTTAAATTATCTAATTTATCGATATCTTCAAAGCCTTTAACTCTAGTATCTTTCCTTAATGGATCAAGATAAAAACAGATATCAAGTCCTAATCCTACATAATCGATTCCTAATAGTTTAACAGCGTAATCAATATGTTTAGCCAAATATTTTACTGTTTGATTTTTTTTCTTTTTTGAAATAAATCCAGCTATATTAGTTAAACCTATTACTCCTTTTCTTTCTTTAATAGCTATTAACTGTTTATCAGTATAATTTCTTGGATGATTACAAAGTGCCTTACAATTTCCATGAGAGATTATTATAGGACCTTTTGTATTATTTAAAATATCAAAAAATGTTTTTTCGTTAGAATGTGCTAAATCAATAATCATTCCAAGTTTATTCATTTCTTTAACTAATTGAATACCTAAGTCAGTTAACCCAGTTTTATTCTCACTGATTCCACTTCCATATTTATTAACTTCATTCCAAGTAATAATAGCGTGACGAATTCCTTTATTATATAAACTCCTTAACTCATTTATATCATCTAAAAAAGACAATCCTTCAATGCCTAAGAATACTCCTATTTTATCTTCAGACACAGCTTTAAAAAAATCATTCATATTAAGACAAATTGATAAAATATCTTTGTTTTCTTCTAATTCTTTAAATGCTACATCGAAGATTTCATTAAACATTTCTTTATTTCCATTAAAAGGATCTGTATAATTCACAAAGATAGACCCTTTAATATTAGCTTTCTTGTACTTATCTAAATGCCTTCTTTTAAAGGAATCATATTTATTGGTTTCTTTATATTGCAGGTACATATCAGTCAAGATATCCCCGTGGGCATCGAAAACCATTTTATTCATCAAAGAATACCTCTAACATTCTCCTTAAAGACTCACTCCAAAAATTCCATTCATGGCTCCCCTCAAATTCTTGATAAACATGATTAAATCCTTGTTTATCTAAAAGTTTATGGAAGTCTTGAGTTAGTGGTAATAAGGGGTCACTTATTCCGCAAGACAAATACATTTTTGGGAGTAAAGTTTTGTTAAATTTATCTAAAAATAATTTATGTAAATCTCCTGTTTCTACTTTTTCTAAACCTTTACCAAATATTGCATAAAAATCTTCTCTAGCTCTTAATACATTTTCGTTATTTAAATCGTTTTTAAATCTATCTATATAATTTTTTATGTGATACATTCCCGAAAACCCACCTACATGAGAAAACTTTTCTGGGTAGGTTAAAGCGCATTTCATAGCTCCGTAAGCTCCCATTGAAAGCCCTGCAATATACAAATTGTCTCTATCAGTTAAAACATTATAAGTTTTAGCTATTATTTCAGGTAATTCCTCTGAAACATATTTAAAATATTTAAGCCCTGGATTTAAATCGTGATAAAAGCTTCGAGAGACTTCAGGCATAAAAACAGCAATATTATATTTGTTCACAATCATGTCTAGATTAGTCCTCCTACTCCAAGAAGCACTGTTTCCAGTTAACCCATGTAAAAGTATTAAGGTAGAAGGTTTACCTTTTAATCTAGTGTTTGGTTCGTCCTGAGGTAGATATACAAAAAGTGAAGTATACATACCTAAAGCTTCTGAATATATATTTCCTTGAAAAAGCCCCATGTTTTACCTCTTTTCTTTTTAAAAAGAGATGTAATATTCATCTCTTTTAAAATATATTATATTGATTAAAAAGTTAAATAATCAGAATCCATATTCAATAGACTTGCGGCTTCAGTATCAATCATTAGAGTTACATCGGGATGTAACTGTAAGATTGAAGCTGGCACGTCATCAGTAACTGGTCCATAAACCATTTTGTAAATAGCCTCTGCTTTAGCTACACCTGAAGCTATTAAAAGAATCTTTTTAGAATACATAATGTTTTTAATTCCCATAGTAATAGCGTATTTAGGAACTTCATCAAGAGAATTAAAGAATCTAGAATTAGCTTTTCTTGTCTCTTCATCAAGTTTAACAATAAAAGTTTGGTTTCCTAACATACTCCCTGGTTCATTAAAACCAATGTGTCCATTCTTACCAATCCCTAATATCTGTAAATCCCTTTGATTCCCAAACATCTTTTTATTATATTCTTCAGCTAGTTTTTCCATGTTTTCTAAATCATTAGAAGGTATATTGATATTTTCAGGTAAAATATCAATATGATCAAATAAATATTTATGCATGAATGAATGATAACTTTGAGGATGGTTTTTATCTATACCAACATACTCATCTAAATTAAAGGTCTTAATATTTTTAAATGATATAATTCCCACTTCATAGGCTTTGATTAGATGTTGGTACAAGCCTATAGGTGAATCTCCTGTAGCTAGGCCTAATATTAAATTAGGTTTTTTTACAATCTCTCTAATCACAAAAGCAGCGGCTGCTTTTGAGATTGCATCATAATCTTTGTATTTGAAAATTTCCATTTCGCTTCTCCTACTTCTTAAATCTTCTTTAAACTTTCTCTAATATTACCATTGTATTCATTTAAGATTTCTTCAATCTTATCTCTATCTTCAATCTTAGAAAGAATCGCAAAAATTGCATATTTTACTGATTTGTATTTATCTAAATATTCCTTAGCTACCTTTTCATTAACCCCAGTAACTTCCATTATAATTCCTCTAGCCCTAGAAATCAACTTATTATTGTTCATCTGAACATCCACCATTAGGTTTTCATATACTTTTCCTAGTTTTATCATTGAGGCTGTAGTAATCATATTTAAAATAAGTTTTTGAGCAGTACCTGATTTCATTCTCGTAGAACCCGTTAAAGGTTCAGCTCCTGTAATAGCTTCAATAGGATGTTTTGCAATTTTCGCTATTTCTGAATTATGGCTCGTGGTAATACAAGCTGTTTCAGCCCCAATCTTATTGGCGTATTCTAACCCACCAATGGCGAAAGGAGTAACTCCACTAGCTGCGATTCCTATAACGACATCTTTATCATTTAAATTATAGCCTTTTAAGTCTTTAACTACACTCTCCTTAGAATCTTCAGCGCCTTCAATAGCGTAGCGCAATGCATAGTCTCCTCCAGCTATAATTCCAATTACCTTAGATGGGTCAAGTCCAAAAGTTGGAGGCACTTCACTAGCATCTAATACTCCAAGCCTACCAGATGTTCCAGCGCCAACATAAAATAGCCTTCCACCGTTTCTAAAGGCTTTCGTCACAACTTCAACTACTTCCGCAATCTGATCAATTGCGGCTTCTACAGCTAAAGGAACTGTTTTGTCCTCATTGTTAATCATACGAAGAATTTCGCATGTTGACACAATATCAATATTTTTTGTATTTTCATTTCTTCTCTCTGTAGTGATTTTGCTGATATCAACCATTGTTTACCTCTTCTTTCAAATATTCCATTGCCAAATAATAAGCTCCTATAACTGGATCTGACAAAGAATCATCTATCGTATATTTTATATTCATTTGATCTAATGATTTAACCAATGTTTCTAAAACATAAGGAGCATTTAAGAGAAAACCTCCTCTTACTCCAATTCTAACTTCTAAATTTGGATTCATTAATCTATATGCGTTATATGTCTGTTTAGCTAAAAATTCTCCTTCTTTGACAAATAAATCTATAGCTTCGCTATTCCCTTTTAAAGCATATAAAGCAATGAATTGAGATAATTCTGCGATTTTGTTTTTTGTGTTATTATAGACAAAAGCTTTGATATCTGTATAATTCTTAGCTTCTATCTTATCTAATAAAGCTTTTGTTAAATCAGTTATTTTTTTCTTTTCTTCAAACTGCTTTATAATATGTTTTAGCTCTTCTATTACTAGGTGATAACTTGAACCTTCATCTCCTAATAATGGGCCATACCCACCAATAAAATGTATCTTATCATTAGCATAAGCAATTATTGCGCTACCAGTTCCACCTAAAACCATAATCACTTGTTTATACTTATCCTGTTTAACTGAATAAAGAGCGACTAAAGCATCAGTAACGACTTTTATCTCTGTTTGGTATTTTTTAGAAATATCAGCGATAAACTTATCTTTATCAGGGTAAT
Organism: Mycoplasmatota bacterium; assembly: GCA_029939475.1. Classification (GTDB taxonomy): domain Bacteria; phylum Bacillota_I; class Bacilli_A; order Izemoplasmatales; family Hujiaoplasmataceae; genus 4572-104. The sequence continues at coordinate 5,665 of JAOZSU010000034.1, forward strand.
TTGAATATCCTGCAACTCCAATTAAGATACATTTTAATTCTGAAACATCTATTTCTTCTGTTAAGTCATCTAAGGCATCAAATATATGTTTTTTAGTCATAGTTGGATCAACATTGAAGTTTCCAAACCCTGAATATGTATCCTTGATTTGGTTGCCTGCCATATCAAATAAAACACCTTTTGTCTTCGTTCCTCCACTATCAATTCCTATAATATATCCGTTCATAACGTCACCGGTAACTTTCCTAAAGGAGTTATGTTTCCTTTTAAATATTCTATAAGTATTTTAACAGAATTTGGAGTGTATTCATACATTAAAATTAGGTTTTTAATATCTTTAACAAACAGCGAATCATAAGGGTTTCTCATAGCTATAACATATAAATTACAAGTCTTATTAAGCTTCTCAATTAACTCTAATTGATTTTTATAGATATTTGCGTTATATGAACATAAAATAATCTGTTCATATTTTTTAGATAACTCTAATATATGATTTAATTCTTCTTCTTTTAATCTAACTGTTACTTCTAGTATGTCTATATAAGGTAATTCTTTTTTTACAGAAGAAATGATACTAAAATCTCCTGTTGATTCATCCGCTATAGTTGTGGACACGGGGCTTGACGCAACTAATAGAGTTTTAAGACCATTCTTAGGGTCTATACCCCTAACTCTAGTCAAAGCCTCTCTAACTACTGATAGAGAAAATTCTTTTGTTTTTCTATCTTCTACAATTTCTTTTATATCTTGATAGGTTTTAAAAGAGTTATATTCAACGTATTTTTCTTTAATTTCTAAAACTTTTTTCACTCTATCTTTAATGAGTTCTATTGGTATTTTTCCATTTAGAACCTGTTCTTTTAAATATTTTATTGAATCTATTTGTAATTCTTTTGTGGAAGAAACCATCGCAAGATTAGCGCCAGCTTCAATAGCCATACTTACACCTTTTTTTGTCGTATAATAGGTTTGAATAGCTTTCATCTCCAAACAATCTGTAACAATTAGACCTTTAAATCCCAATTCATTTCTTAAAAGATCGGTTAAGAAATATTTTGAAAGAGTAGCCGGCAATTTATCAAACCCTAGTGCTGGAAAACTTATATGAGAACTCATAATAGCTAGAGCCCCCATCTCTATTGCTTTTTTAAAAGGAATCAATTCAAACTCTTTTAGTTCTTCAAGAGTTTTATTAATCCTCGGTAAATCTAGATGAGAATCCGTATCAGTATCCCCATGTCCAGGGAAGTGTTTAGCTGTCGCTATTATTGATTCTTGTAGGCCTCTAATAAATTCACAACCATATTTAGCTACAGTATAAGGTTCATCCCCAAAACTTCTAACTCCGATTACAGGGTTCTTTGGATTATTATTGATATCAAGGCTCGGAGCTAAATTCATATTGACTCCAAGTGCTTTTAAAATGTGGCCCATATATTTCCCACTTAAATAAGAATTATTAGGTTTTGAACTAGCAGTAATAGTCATTGCGCCTGGAAAATAAGTAGTTCCATTTTTAATACGAGTTACCATTCCACCTTCTTGATCAATTGATATTAAAAGAGGAATACCTGTAGCTTCAACCGCAAGTTTTTGTAAGTTTTGATTTAATTTAAAAAGCTGTTCAGGTGTGCTAATATTTTTCGCAAAGAGAATAACATTACCTACTTTTTTAGAACGAATCAATTCTATAACATGATCATTTATATCTAAGCCATCAAATCCAAAAACGATTAGCTGTCCTATTAATTCATCTAAACTTAAACGATCTATATCATAATCAATCATAGATATGGTACCTCCTTTTGACTTTTAAAAAACTCAAAGAGTCTTTTTCCATTTTGTCAATTATCTCTTCTATACCAAGTTTATTTTCCCTTAATAAAACATCTCCGCTTAACAAATCAATGAATGGACGTCCGTCTTTGGTAAACGGCTCAATATAGCTAAATTCCTTGTGATGTTTTACAATAATGTCTAAAAGAATAAATCCAGTCTTTACAGGTTTAAAATTTATATAATCAGTAATAATTAATTCTATTCCCTGACAGAGTTCATCTTTATATTTAGAAAACTTAGGTGTAAAATACATTGTTCTAAATTTAATACCAGCCAAACTATATTTCTTAATCTCTTCAATTACAAATTCACTATCTAGATAAGGACTTCCGATTATAAAGAACGGTTTAGTAGTTCCTCTACCTTCAGATAGATTTGTGCCTTCAAAGATACAAGTCGCAAGATATGCGTAAGCTGTTAAAGGCGTAGGAATATTAGGTGAAGGCATAATCCAATCAAGACCTGTATCTAAATAATTCATACTTCTATCGTAGCCTTCCATTTCAATTATTTTTAAATCAGAACCAATTTCAAACTCTTTATTAAATAGAATAGCTAATTCTCCAATAGTGAGTCCATAGCGAA
>JAOZSU010000035.1:0-7950 GCA_029939475.1 Mycoplasmatota bacterium
AGTTTATCTTCAAAAATAGTCACTATATCATGCATACTTGCTATTTGTTCACTTGTCATGGAGTTAAAATGTGCTTCTACAATTTTAATTAATCTATCTCTATTAGGCTGTTTCATCTCCAAACTTAGACATCTTCTTAAAAAAGCAGGAGGAAATTCTCTACTGTTATTACTTGTCATAATGATAATGGTGTTCTTAAAATCAACTGTTCTACCTTGATTATCAGTTAATCTACCATCATCTAGAATTTGTAATAAGACATTGAATACCTCTGAATGAGCTTTTTCGATTTCATCGAATAAGATAATAGAATAAGGTTTTCTTCTAACAGCCTCTGTTAATTGACCGCCTTCATCATATCCTACATATCCTGGTGGAGCTCCAATAAGTCTAGTTACAGAGAAACGCTCCATATACTCAGACATATCGATTCTTGTGATCTGTTGTTCACTGTTAAATAATTGTTCGGCTAAAGCCTTGGCTACTTCGGTTTTACCAACTCCTGTAGGACCTAGAAACATGAAAGACCCAATAGGACGGAATTCATTTTTAATTCCTGCACGCTGTCTTAAAATTGCATTAGAAATCAATTCAATAGCGTGATCTTGTCCGATTACTCTTTTCTTGAGTTCATCAGCTAAACCAATTAATTTTTCTCTTTCACCTTCCATAAGCTTAGAAACAGGAATATGAGTCCATTTAGAAACAACTTCAGCTATATCTTCCTCTCTAACAGTTTCAGTAATAAGTTTATGATTATTATTATTGCTTAAAGTTTCAATCTCTTTTTCAAGCTTTGGAATCACAGAATATTGAAGTTCAGCTGCTTTAGAGTAATCAGAATTATTAAAAGCATTTTGTAAATCATTTTTATATGACTCTAATTCAGCGCGTTTTTCTTTAATAATTTCTAATTCTCGTTTTTCTTTTTCCCATTGTTTTCTTATTTCTTTTTCAGATTTTTTAAGTTCTTTCAATTCGTTTTTTAAGTTTTCTAACCTAGCTTTTGAATTAGAATCGGATTCTTTTTCTAATGCCCTCTTTTCAATCTCTAGCTGCATTATTCTTCTTGTAACATCATCTAGTTCCGCAGGCATAGAATCTATTTCCATTCTAATAGAAGCCGATGCTTCATCGATTAAATCAATTGCCTTATCAGGTAAAAATCTATCGCTGATATATCTGCTAGATAAAACAGCAGCTGCGACAATTGCCTCGTCATTGATATGAACCCCATGATGAGTCTCAAACTTATCTTTAAGACCTCTAAGTATTGAAATTGAATCCTCTATAGTTGGTTCATTGATCATTACCTTTTGGAAACGTCTCTCTAAAGCATTATCTTTTTCAATATATTTACGATATTCATTTAAAGTAGTCGCGCCGATGCAGTGCAATTCACCACGCGCAAGCATTGGTTTTAACATATTACTAGCATCCATTGCGCCTTCGGTACGGCCAGTTCCAACTATCATATGAATTTCATCAATGAAAAGAATAATCTTTCCTTCAGAATCTCTTACTTTTTTAAGAACGGCTTTTAATCTCTCTTCAAATTCACCTCTAAATTTAGCCCCGGCTACGAGACTTGCGAGATCTAATTCGTAGATAATCTTATCTCTTAACCCAATAGGGACATCCTTTTCGGTAATACGCATAGCTAATCCTTCAACTATAGCTGTTTTACCAACACCAGGTTCACCTATTAAAACCGGGTTATTCTTGGTTCTACGTGATAAGATTTTAATAATACGTCTTATTTCATCATCTCTACCGATAACTGGATCTATCTTTCCTTTAATAACTTGATCATTGATATTTCTACCAAATTTATCAAGAATATTTTCATCATTTTCATAGTTAGGTTGTCCTTGTAAATTCATATACATACCTCCTTTTTTCAGTCTACATATATTATATAACGAAAAATTAGCACTGTCAATAGTAGAGTGCTAATTTTTATAAAAAATATTTAAATAGCTTTCACTATGTATATATAATACATATGATATAATGAAATCAAAGGAGGTATATTATGAAGACTACAAAATATACTAACAAAATTATTGATTCATATCATGAACATATTCTAAATAAAGATCATATAAAATGTAAATATCCTCAAAATAATGAAATCATTAAAATTATTGAACTAACTAGAAAACTTGTTTTTCCTGGCTATTTTGAAAATAAATATATGAAAAGCTATCCAAATAGATTTAAAACATCTATATTAGTCAATCGCTTAAGAAAGAAATTAAAGCGACAAATTGCCTATTCAGAGTTGTATTTGGCAGATGAATTAAGAAATAAAGATTTTTACAAAGAGTCTTGTGATTTATGTTTAAAATTTATCTCTATGATTCCAAGTTTAAGAAAAAAAATCGCACTAGATGTAGAAGCACATTATCTAAATGATCCAGCTGCTTTAAATCATGATCAAATCATTATAACTTATCCTGGGCTTTATGCAATTTTTGTTTATCGCATTGCTCATGTTATAAATGAGTTAGGAGTAGAAGTTATTCCTAGAATGATGAGCGAATATGCTCATCGAGAAACAGGAATAGATATTAATCCAAAAGCTATAATTGGCAAGAGCTTTTTTATAGATCATGGAACCGGAGTTGTTATAGGAGAGACTACAGTAATTGGTGATAGAGTCAAAATTTATCAAGGGGTAACTCTTGGAGCTAAATCTTTAAGAAAGGGACAACTCTTAAAAGGAAAAAAACGTCATCCCACAATTGAAGATGATGTTACTATTTATTCTAACGCCTCTATTTTAGGTGGAAAAACAGTGATTGGTAAAAATTCTATTATTGGTTCCAACGTTTTTATAACCGAATCTGTACCAGCTAATATGATTGTGAACAATAAGAAGTTTGAATTAGAAGTTAGGAGTAATATTTTAAATGAAGGTATATAATAATATTTTAGAAACAATTGGTAATACCCCCTTGGTAAGGCTTAAAAAAGTTGAAGAAAAATATAACTTAGACTTAAATTTATATGCTAAATTAGAGAGCTTTAATCCAACAAACTCCGTTAAGGCAAGGCCAGCCTACTATATGATAAAAAAACTATATCAAGATAACTTAATAGACAAATCTTCTTTAATTATTGAAGCTACTAGTGGAAATACAGGTATTGCTTTAGCTATGGTTTGTGCTTATTTTGGAAATCCTTGTCTATTGGTTATGCCTGAAACCATGTCTAAAGAACGTATTGACTTAATGAAGTTATATGGAGCCAAAATCGTTTTAACAGATGGTAAATTAGGAATGAAAGGTTCTATTTTAAAAGCTGAAGAATTGCAAAAAGAAAATGTTAATTCCATTATAGTTGGTCAATTTAGTAATATTTTTAATTCATTAAGCCATTATGAAACTACAGCTTACGAAATAGATAAGGCAATGGATGGATTAATTGATTATATCTTTATAGGAGTCGGTACCGGAGGAACTATTAGTGGACTTGCTAGATATTTTAAAGAAAAAGATTTTCTTATTAAAATAATCGCCATTGAACCAGAAAAATCCAGTGTTTTAAGTGGAAACCTACCCCATAAACACAAGATAGAAGGAATAGGAGCTGGATTTATCCCTGAAATCCTTGATTTAGCATTAATAGATGAAGTTATACAAGCAAAAGAAAACGAGGCGTTTAAATACACAAAAGAATTGCCTATGTTAGAAGGAATATCTATTGGTTTGTCTTCTGGAGCTGTTTTATCATGCGCAATTCAATATATAAATAAATATCAATTAAAAGATAAAAACATAGTTATGATTTTCCCGGATTCTGCCTTTAAATATTTTTCTACAGGTATATTTGAATAATACATTAATTATAATATTTTACCTTTAAAAATATATTTGTTAATCGCTGTTTTTATAGTTTAAAATAAACTTTAAAAATATCTGATTTGGCTTTGACTTAGATTAATAATTTCGGTATAATATTCTACAAAGATTAATTAAAGGAGATTTCAATGAGAATAGGAATTATAGGACCAATTGGTTGTGGAAAATCAACCCTTTCAGGATTATTATCAAAACATTACAATGTACCATTAGTAGAAGAACCAGTAGAAAAGAACGAATTTTTGCCACTTTTCTATCAAGATAAAGAAACATTTGCCTTGTTAAGCCAAAACGCTTTCTATAGCTCTTTATTTTTATTGATGTGGAAGACAAGAAACGAACCCTCAGTAGTCTGTGATTCTACGCTATTTTCTAATTTAGTATTCACTGAATTATTGCGTTTAGAAGGTATTATGTCTGCTTACGAAGTAGCTTTAACATACGCTATTGCGGATGAGCATTTAAAAAGAATTCCAGATGTTGATATTCACCTTGTAATAGTTCGTGATGAAGACCAATTATTTGAAAACGTCCGTAAAAGAGGTAGAGAAATAGAAAAGGATCAATATGATTATTTAAAATTCCATTATGCTAATTACTATGAAGTATTAGACCGTATATTTAAAAATTATAAAGTTCCAAAAGAAAAAATTCTTTATTTAAAAGTAAACGATATGTTTCAAGGTGAAGAATTTGAAGAAATAATTAAGAAGATAGAAGAACGTTATAAATTACTTGAAGAAAAAAATCTTACAATTAAAATCTAAAACAAAAGCAGTTTAACCTTATGGGATTAAACTGCTTTATTTAAATTTAATCTTGTTTTAAAATATTTATATTTAGATGTATAATCTTAATATAGATTGAGAGGAATTAATATGTTTTTTTCTGATCAAGCAGGACATGTTTTTGAAGCATACTCTTTTATACATTTCCTTTTAATAGCCATTATCATTGTTGGAATTATTTTATTATATCATTTTCAAGATAAGATAAGAGAATATAAACATGAAAGGTTATTAGCTAAATCAATTGCTTTATTTGCGCTTTTTTGGGAATTCTCTTTTTATGCATGGAAGTTATATAACGGAGTAAGAGATCCTCTTCTTATTTTACCTATAGGTCTATGTGCTTATACATTGTATGTAGGTATTATCTCCTTGTTTTTTAAAAACAAAAAATTATTTATGATAGGATATTTCTGGGTTTGGGGTGCTTTAGCTAGCGTACTATTTCCTAATATTAGCTATAGCTATGATAGATTTAGGTTTTATCAATATACAATAAGCCATATGTTCTTTTTCTTTATGTATATTTATATGATTTTTGTATATAAATGGCATCCAACAATAAAAGATTTAAAAAAATCTATTATGACACTTTCTATAATCGCTCTTTTAATGATTATATTCAGTAATTTGTTTAATGAAAATCTAATGTTTATGTTAAATTCAGAAGAAACTCCATTTAGTATGTTTGAAGGACATGGTTATTTTGTCTATCTTTTAGGAGTAATAACTTTATCTTTTATTATCACAAGTTTTATGTATTTTCCTTTTTGGATTTATTATAGAAAAATTATAAATAAATTAAAAAAGGATGCTTAATCGCATCCTTTTTTTTATGAAACAATATATTAAAATATTGACATTGTAAGGAATATAACTGAAAGCAAACTAGCTATAAGACTTACAACTGTTATTTGAGTATTAATAGAAGGGCCTGCTGTATCTTTATATGGATCACCAACAGTATCACCTACAACAGCTGCTTTATGAGCATCGCTTCCTTTACCACCGAAATTGCCAGCTTCAATATATTTCTTACCGTTATCCCAAAGACCACCTGAATTAGACATAAATAATGCTAGCAATAAACCACTTACGATATTACCAGTTAAAAAGCCTCCAATTGCGTAAACTCCTCCAAAAATACCTACTACAACTGTAATAATAATAGTAAATAAACCAGCAGGTATTAATTCCTTTAAAGCACCAGTAGTAGCTATTTCAATACATTTATCAGATTCAGGTAAAACACCTTCTTTACCTTCAACTAGGCCTGGAATTTCATCGAATTGCCTGTGAATTTCCTTAACCATTCTCTCAGCGTTTTTCGTAACCCCAAGCATAAGCATAGCGCTAAATACTGCAGGCACAGCCGCACCGATTAAAAGGCCAAAGAATACCGCTGGATCCATAATATCAAATCCAGTAATTAAAGGTAAATCAAGTTTAATTGCCGCTGTATTTACTTCAGATATAAAAGCTCCTAACAAAGATATAACAGTAAGACCAGCTGCGCCAATAGCGAAACCTTTAGTTACAGCTTTAACAGTATTACCAGCTGAATCTAATTCATCTGTTATCCGAATAACATCTTCTCCAAGGCCTCCCATTTCAGCTAAACCTCTAGCATTATCTACAATAGGTCCATAGGCGTCATTTGAAATAATCATACCTACAATAGAAAGCATTCCTACAGCTGCCATGGAAATACCAAACAATGCATAACCCGCTCCAAGTGGGGCGGTTATTTTATAAGCCACAAAAGCACTAACAGCGATACCAATCATCGCTGGTAAAACAGACAAAAATCCATAACTCGTACCACTGATAATTGTTAAAGCTGGGCCTGATTTAGAGGCCTTAGCTACATTTCTAACAGGAGCTTTATCATCATTTGTGAAATAATCAGTTGTAATACCAATGATTACACCTACTAAAAGTCCAGTAATAGCTGCGCCGTATATCCGCCACTCTAAAGAAAATATCCAAGTAGCTAGGGCAGTTAATACTGTAAAAATACCTGTTGTTATATAAGTAGATAAATTAAGCGCTCTTGTTGGATTATTAGATTTTCCCATTTTAGCGAACATAATACCAATAATTGAAGCCAATAATCCAAGAGAAGCGTAAATAAATACCGTTGTAGTATTATGACTACCACTAGCGATATCAATCGCAGAGCCCATTACTAAAGCAGCAGCTAAAGAAGCCACGTGAGAATCGAATAAATCCGCACCCATTCCCGCTACATCTCCTACGTTATCACCAACATTATCCGCTATAACCGCAGGGTTTCTCGGATCATCTTCAGCTATTCCAAGTTCAACTTTACCAACTAAATCGGCTGAGATATCAGCTGTTTTAGTAAAAATACCTCCACCTGCTTTAGCAAACAACGCCAAAGAAGAAGCACCAAAACTAAAACCTAAAATCATAGTTGCGTTACCTGTAATATAAAATACTAAAGTGACTCCTAAAAGACTCGCTCCAACAACACTCATTCCCATAACAGCCCCACCGCGAAAACCTGATAAAAAGCTTTCTCTTATTCCTTTTACGGCAGCTTCAGCTGTTTTTTTGTTAGCTATTGTTGCGACAAACATTCCAATCTTTCCTGCAAATGCACTAAAGATAGTTCCGAATATATACGCAAAAGTGATAGTTATATTATCTAAAATATTACCCTTCCATATAGGCTCTGGTAAGAAAATAAAGATTATAATAGCTAAAATTAAAGCGAACTTAGCTAAAATAATATATTCTTTTCTTAAAAATGTATTAGCTCCACTTCTAATTAACTCAGCTATATTATTGATCTTTTGATTATTTGATTCTTGTTTTTTTACCCAAGAATATAACCATCCGGCTAATAAAAAAGCTGCTAAGGATATTAATAAAGAAAAAATAAAAACAAATATATTCATAAGACTCATCCCCCTTGTTTCTTACTTAAAATTGTAACATTTAAAATTAACCTTTTCAATAAATTAAAGAATTTTATGTAAGATAGTAGTAAATTAAATCATAATTATGTATAATATATGTAAAAATAAACAGGAGGAATATTATGAAATATATATGTGATGTATGCGGATTTGTATATGATCCAGTATTAGGAGATCCTGATGGAGGAATCGCTCCAGGAACAGCTTTTGAAGATATCCCTGATGATTGGGTTTGCCCAATTTGTGGTGTAGGTAAAGAAGATTTTAGCGTTTTAGAATAGTGAGATTAAAGGTAAAATAATTTTACCTTTTTTTCTTTGTTTTTTTTATGATAAACACCTTGCTTTTCAC
>JAOZSU010000036.1:0-7900 GCA_029939475.1 Mycoplasmatota bacterium
TCACCTATATCTAGCGCTGTTTTTGTTTTTATAAGCGACTGTCAAGTGTATTCTATTTTTATCTTCTTAGTTTTACATGATTATTTTTACTTGATTTTTTCATCAATATCATTTTTCATGATTTTCTATATTTTCTTTAGGGATTTTTCATAATATATTAATGTATTCTTCAAATATATTTATTTGATTGTTTTTTTCGTATTTTAAATTAATTCTTTTTATAAAAATAACGAATTATATAATATGTAAATCGCTAGATTTAGCTTTTTTCATTTTATTATACAAAAAAACCGCATTTATGCGGTTTTTATTTAAAACTTGATTTTAATTCACATATCCGATTAAAAATAAGCTCTCCAGATTTAGAATCATAATCAGTTGCGAAATATCCTTTTCTAATAAATTGGAATCTTTCTAATGGATATGTTTCTTCTAAAGATTTTTCTACATATCCTTCTATCGTTTTTCTTGAATTAGGATTTAATCTTTCAATTAAATCTCTTTTAGAATCTGAATCTATCATCAATGGTTCAAACAAATTAAACTCAGCTCTTTGAGCCGTGGTTGCCTCTACATAATGAATGGTTCCATTAGGCTTTCTTTCTTTGAATCCTGTTCCTGATTTTGTTAAAGGATCATAAGTGCATTGCAATTCAACTATGTTTCCAAAATCATCATATTTAATGTCATTGCATTTAATAAAATATGCGAACATTAATCTAACTTCAAGCCCTAATGATAATCTTCTCCATTTTTTATTTGGTTTTTGTTCAATAAAATCATCACGTTCAATAAATATGTTTCTTCCAAATGCAATTTTACGGAATCCTAAACTTTCATTATCTTTGTTAAAAGGAACTTCAAGCCATTCAATTTGATTTTCTGGATAATTAGTAATCACAACTTTTAAAGGATTTAAAACGGCGTTAACACGTTTAACTTTATAATTTAAATTATCTCTTAATGAATTCTCTAACATTTCACTTGAAACGGTTGAATTAATACGAGATAATCCTGTTCCTAATATAAAATTCTTAATTGATTCTTTAGTATATCCTCTTCTGCGCAACCCTGCTAAAGTAGGCATTCTAGGATCATCGTATCCATCAACTAACTTCTTTTCAACCAATTCTTTTAAATATCTTTTTGATAGTATCGTATTTGTAATGTTCAAACGACCAAATTCATATTGATGAGGAACATGTTCCATTTCACATTTTTCCACGAACCAATCATATAATATTCTGTGATCATCATATTCTAATGAACATAATGAATGTGTAACACCTTCAATTGCATCTTGAATAGGATGAGCAAAATCATACATTGGATAAATACACCATTTATCTCCTGTGTTATGATGATTTATATGAATGATACGATATATTACGGGGTCTCTCATATTCATATTCGGATGGCTCATATCTATTTTTGCACGTAAGGTTTTTTCTCCATCCTTATATTTACCATCTTTCATTTCCTCAAACAAACGTAAATTTTCTTCCACGCTGCGATTTCTATGTGGAGAATTCTTACCTGGTTTTGTCAAAGTACCACGATATTCTTTCATCTCTTCATATGTTAAATCACAAACATAAGCTAACCCTTTTTTTATTAATTTAATCGCAAGATTATAATTAATATCAAAATAATCTGAACCAAAAAGAATTTGATTAGGTTTATATCCTAACCAAGCAATATCTTCCTTTATTGCCTCTACAAAAGAACTGTCCTCTTTAACGGGGTTAGTATCATCAAATCTTAAGTTTGTTTTACCACCAAAATATTTAGCTAACTCAAAGTTAGTAATTATAGCTCTTGCATGACCAATATGTAAATATGCGTTTGGTTCTGGTGGAAATCTAGTTACGATTTCTTTAACCTTCCCGCTTCTTAAATCTTCTTCCATAATGGTTTTTATAAAATTAGATTCTAATTCCATAGTTAATTCTCCTCATCTATATTTAGTCTTGATGAACCATTTAGCATAAAATTATCAAATTTATTTTCTTTTTTATATTTATAATATCCAGCAATTCCTATCATAGCTGCGTTATCTGTACAATATTTAATGCTTGGAAAATATACAGGTATATCTGTAATTCTATCTTTCATTTTCTGCCTCAACCCTGAATTAGCTGCAACTCCTCCTACAACTATAATTTGTTTAACGTTATTTTCTTCCTTTGCTTTAATTGTTTTTGTGACTAACACATCAGTAACCGCTTCTTGAAAGCTTCGGCAAAAATTATTTACATTTATAGTTTTATTTCTTTGTTTCATATTATGATTCAAATTAATAACATGAGACTTTAATCCTGAAAAACTAAAATTAAAGTCATCAGAATCAATCATCGGTCTAGGGAAAGAATATTCTTCTACTCCTAAACGAGCTAATTTATCTACTACAGGTCCCCCTGGATAATTTAACCCTAATACTCTAGCTACTTTATCATAAGCTTCACCAACAGCGTCATCTTGTGTTTCACCTAATTTATTAAATGAGAAATGTTCATTCATCAATATTAACTCTGTATGTCCCCCTGATACAACTAGCGCAAGCAAAGGAAATTCCATATCATGTTCAATATTACTGGCATAAATATGCCCAGTAATATGATGAACTCCAATTATTGGAATATTATAATTTAAGCTTACTACTTTTGCGGCATTTACTCCAATTAAGAGTGACCCAATTAATCCCGGCCCTTCAGTAACCGCAACTAAATCTAAATCAGTATATTTTATCTTCGCTTCTTTCATTGCCTGATCAAAAACATATGTAATTCCTTTAATATGCTCTCTAGAAGCTATTTCAGGAACTACTCCCCCATACTCCTTATGAATATCTATTTGAGATAAAACTATATTACTTAAAATTTCTTTCCCATCTTTAGTAACGCTTACGCTTGTTTCATCGCAACTAGTTTCTACTCCTAAAACGTACATTTACTCACTTCCAATTCTTAAATACATTAAATATGCATCTTCGCCATCTGAATAATAATTTTTTCTAACTGATACAACTTTAAAATCAAACAATTCATATAATTTAATAGCTGGTATATTTGATTTTTTAACTTCTAATGTGATTTCCTTTAAATTATTTAAATATAAATAATTAATAATATATCTTAGAAATTTTTTTCCTAAATTTTGTTTTTGATATTTTTTTAAAATATAAAAATTATTAATTTGCGCTTTATCAATATCTATCCAAAGACTCATTTGCCCAATAATTTCTTTATTATCTTTATTTTCCATTACAAAATATTTCATTAAATCACTATTATTAATGTGATCCTTAATAATTTCTTCGCCCAATGTCTCTCCCAACATAATTAAATCATACTTTATTATGGTTGAAACATCATTAATATACATATCTCTAATTAATACTTCCACTTTTGTTTCTTTCTGCTTCTGTTATTCTTAAATAATTAGGTATTAATTCGTGTATATTTTTTACTTCAGTAAGTAAATCAGAAGCTAAAATTTTATTTATATTTGGTTTCCCTTCTGTAATAAAATCATATTCAAAATCAAATTGACTTAAAAATGATTCTATATTTTCAAGATGTTCCTCTTTGATAAACTTTAGTTTTCCTTCGCTTTGTTTCATAGCTGCGATAAAAGCATTTCCTCTTCTAGCGTCAATATAAGGAATAATATATTCTTTATTAGAAGCGGAAGCTATTAAAGCAAGAGATGAAACTGAATAAACTTTAATTTTATTAAGATAACCTATCATTTTAGCTACCGTTACGCCAATTCTTACACCAGTATAACTCCCCGGTCCAATTCCAACAATTATCTCATCTAAGTCTTGTAAGGACATATTTTGTTTATTAAGCATTTCATCAAGTAAAGGAATAATTGTTACAGAGTGATTATTAATACCCTCTCTATAAACGCTTTGTTGTTCAATTCTATCAACTACTAAACTTAAATATATATGTTTAGTTGCTGTATCTATTATTAATGTCTTTGACAACGTCTTCGTACCTCCCTTTACCTTCAATGTCTAATACTCGTAAATTTGATTCAATAACATTGATTTTTATCTTTAAAAATTCATTTGGCAACATTTGATTTATATAAGTATACCATTCAATAACGCTAACTCCTTTTCCATAAATATAATCATCAAGTTCATAATCATACCCTATGTTTTCTAAGCGATAAACATCCATATGATATAAATCTAACTTCTCATGTTCATATATTTTTAATATAGTAAAAGTAGGAGAATTTATATTCGCAATAATTCCCATTTGTTTAGCTAAATATTTTGTAAATGTTGTCTTCCCAGCTCCTAAGTCTCCTGTTAATCCTATTATAAAGCCCGGAAATAAATTTTTGGCGATTACAGATGCTAATTTCAAGGTATCATCTAATGAAGTAATTGTTATTTTTGTTTTCACAAAAAAACTCCTATCTCTATATTTTTATAGTAAGATTATAACATAAAATCCATAAAACTCTATGGTTTTTATATTATATTAAAGAATGATATTATACTATATTTTAACGAAAAAACATTGTATGTGCTATAATATAGTTTAGAATAAAATAACAAAGTAATATCATAATGAGGTGATTTGGTTGTTTTTAATTATACATAATCCTTTATCTAATAATAAAAAATCTAAAAAAACAACTAATAAAATAGTTAAATTTTTTAAACGTCATTCTGTTCCATTTATGTTAAGATCTACTCTTAAAATAGAAAACTTGAATGAATTTTTAGATAAAAATCAAAAGATAACTGATATTTTATATTTAGGTGGAGATGGGTCCATTAATTATTTAATTAATCACGTTGATATAAGTAATATTAAACAAAATATTTATTTAGCTAAATCCGGTTCTGGCAATGATTTTTTAAAGAGTTTATCAAGAATAAATTCTGGTAATATTACTATAACCAAAGCTATAACCAATAATGGCGAATTTAATTTTATAAACGGCTGCGGAATCGGAATTGATTCTTTGATATGTCATTATGTAGACAAAGATGAAAAAAAGGGGAAACTATCTTATTTAATTAACTTTTTTAGAGCGATTATCAAATATCAAAGAAGGAATTTTGATGTAATAGTTGATGGGACAAAACACCATTTTGAAAAAGGATATTTTGTAGTTGTACAAAATGGCAAATTTTTCGGTGGAGGCATGAAAATAGCTCCTTTCGCAGATATTACAGATGATAATCTAGTTGTAGTTATTGCTCATAATTTAAACAATTTCATTGTTCAATTATTATTTGTTACTATATATTTAGGTTGGCATCGTTTTATTAAAAAACGTATTACTTTCTTAAAAGGAAAAGAAATTACAATTAAAACTAAGGATAGATATTACTTTCAAACTGATGGAGAAATTTTATCAGATATAAGTGAAATAACTATTAAAAAAGTTATGTCAAAAGAATTTTATGCATTTAAAAGAAATAAATTTAAACGACATGTATTTAAAAAGTTCCACTCAAATTAATGAGTGGAATTTTTTTATTCTTTATTCTCTAATTTTTGTTTTAAATCTTCATATCCTGGTTTTCCCAATAAAGCAAACATATTCTTTTTATAAGCTTCTACTCCCGGTTGATTAAAAGGATTAACTCCCAAAACATAACCTGAAATACCACATGCTAATTCAAAGAAATATACAAGATATCCAAAACTATAAGCGCTTATTTCAGGAATATTTATAACTATTCCAGGAACACCTCCATCTTTATGTGCTAATAGAGTCCCCTTTAACGCTTGTTTATTAACATAATCAACTGATTTTGATTTTAAATAATTTAATCCATCAAGATTTAAAGAATCTTCTTCAATTATTATATCTTTTAAAGGCGTTGCAACATTTAACACTGTTTCGAACAAGATACGTTCTCCATCTTGAATATATTGTCCTAAAGAATGTAAATCTGTAGTAAATGAAACGCTAGAAACAAACAATCCTTTATGATTTTTACCTTCGGATTCACCAAATAGTTGTTTCCACCATTCAGCTAAATAATTCAACCTAGGTTCATAATTAACTAACATCTCAACTGATTTTTGATTTCTGTAAATCAAATTTCTAATAGCAATATATTTATGCAAATCATTATTTTCTATCCCTTTTTTCTTATAATATGCTTTAGCCGCTTTAGCACCCCTTAACATAGATTTAATATTTATTCCCGCAGAAGCAATTGGCAATAATCCAACTGGAGTTAATACAGAATATCTTCCACCAACATTATCGGGTACTACAAATGTTTCATATCCATTTTTATCAGCTAATTTTCTTAAAGCTCCTTTTTCTTTGTCTGTAGTTACAAAAATGCGTTCTTTTGATTCTAAAAAACCATATTTTTCTTCAATTAGTTTTTTAAACAATCTAAAAGCAATTGCTGGTTCTGTAGTTGTCCCTGATTTAGAAATAACATTTATAGAAAAATCCTTTCCTTTAACATATTCTAGTAATTCACTCAAATATGTAGAAGAAAGATTTTGTCCAGCAAATATTACTTCAAAACCCCTTCTTTTTTGAAAATATGGCTTCATATATTCAATAGCTGCTTTAGCTCCTAGATAAGATCCCCCTATTCCAATCACTACTAAAACATTAGATTGTTTTCTTATTTTTTTAGCAGCTAATAAAATACGATTTAATTCTTCTTTATCATATAATTTAGGTAAGTCTATCCAACCTAAAAAATCTTTTCCTTCTCCGGTTTTTTCATCGAGTTGTTTTCTTGCATTATTTACTTCTTTTTCAATATTTTTCAATTCTAACTCATCAATAAATGGTAATGCATGATGAAAATCAACATCTAAATATTTGTCCATTATAGCTCCTCCTAGTTAATATTTATATTTTAATTATATCACGTATAATATTATCACATATTTAAAATTAGATAATTATTAAAATAAAAAACGGTAGAAAATAAAATAATCTATCGCTTTTTTTCGTAATATTTAATCCAATCATTCAATTTTTCAGCCAAAGGTTTAAATCCATATATAAGATGAATCTTTTCTCTTTTCTTTTTTCTGTTTTTATTCAAAGACTTATAACTAAGTGATAATTTATTATATCTAGAAATATCTAAAATTTCTAATTCTACTTCATCACCTACTGTAAGATAATCTTTAATATTCCTAACAAATCCATTACTAATTTCAGATATATGAATTAATCCATCAATCTTTTCATTAACTTTAACAAATGCTCCAAATGTTTTTATACTTGTAATTTTCCCTTTAACGATGTCTCCTTTTTTCATAATAACTAACACCTCATTAAAAAACTATAAATATTATACCACTTATTATTAATATAAGGAAGTTATCATTTATAGCTATTTTCTATCATAAATATTAAGGAAACATTCTAATTATTCTTCAGCGTTATGTGCAACACTACTAGCAGCTGCGGCTGCAATAGCTCCAATAATATCATCCATAAAAGTATGACATTTATTAGTTAATTTCCCTATTTTATCAAGCTTTCCAATAATTCCGGGTTTGATTTTATCTACATATCCAAAGTTGGTTAATCCTATAGAACCATAAACATTACATATAGATAACACTAATATTTCATCAATACCGTATAAAGGATTATCTTGACTGATTAATGATTGTAATGGTTCAGATAACATATTTTTTTCTGCTAATACATCTAATTCAATTCCTGTTAAAATTGCATTTTGAACTTCTCTTTTCCCTAACACTCTTTGAATTGCATCTTCACAAACTTCTCTTGTTAAATCTGGAACATATTTTTTTTGAAGATCATATACTATATCTACAATATCAGATATGTTGACTCCTCTATTCTTTAAAAGATTAATACAGATATCTTTCATAGTTTCAGTTGTTTTATTAATTTTATTATCTCC
>JAOZSU010000037.1:0-7867 GCA_029939475.1 Mycoplasmatota bacterium
ACAAAGTATATTCAGTATATGATTTAACTAAAAATGGATTTATTGTTTCATAATCATCACCTTCAACATGAAAATTATCACTAGAAAGATAATTTTTACCTCCAGGCAAAAAGTCTGGAGAATATGCTTGTATTTGATTAAATCCTAAAAGTAATATTAATATTGACATACTTATAACTAATAATGTTTTAATTTTCATTTTATTCACCCCTTTTTAATAACATACTACTTAGTACTTTCTGTTTTTCTTTTGAAATAGGACAAAAATTAAATATTGTATATTAAATCAGGGTAAAAAAAAGCCCGATAATTTTAAATTATCGGACATTTTTTATTTTAATGTTGGCAAACTATTATTTTCAACATCTAAATTACTAAAATCAAAGAAATGAGTGCTCCAACCTAAGAATTCAATATAATAATTAGAATCATTGAATTGAGTAGCTGATGCTATTCCAATATTATCATAATAATAATCACTTCCAACCGTTGGATTTTCTCCTTGCATTAAAAGTTGTCCATCATATGCATATATTTTAACAAGATTATAATTATTACCTTTACCAAATATTCTAGAAATTGTTCCACTTTCATTAGTAACATTTCCTATAGCAAAACTGCTATATACTTTAACATAAGTTTCTCCAACTAATCCTCCGATAGTTCCTCCAGTAGTATAAACATCACCTGTTGCAAATGAATTCATAATTATAGTAGACGTGCTATACATATATGTATCACCTATTAATCCACCAATTCTACTGTAATAATCACCTGTAGTTGTTATATTACCTGTTGCATAACTATTACTTACATAATTCGGATAGCTAGAACCGCCATTATATATATAACCCAAAAGTCCTCCTACAAAAACTGTTCTTGTATTAGCACAATTAATAGATATATCTCCACTTGCATAAGAATTTCTTACATCTCCAGCTGATTTATCACCAACTAATCCTCCAACATTTAAAATATAGCTTGATGAAATTGTTGTATTTGAATTAATTGTTATATCAGTATCAGCACTTGAATATATTAGATTAGATGCATGAGAGCCAATTAAGCCTCCTACTGAGCCACTAACAATATCCCCTACATTAATAGAAGAATTGATTACATGAACATTATATACTCTAACATCTGCCTGACCAGCTAAAGCTCCAACATATAAATAACTTTCCCCACTTGAAGAAACATTAATACTTACATTATCTAGAGTTAAATTAGCAATGAATCCTCTTGTATAGCCAAAGAATCCAACATAATTACTATTGGTATCACTATCAAATGCTTGATTAATAGTAATATTAGAAATTGTATATCCATTACCATTAAAAGCCCCTGTAAATGGATTGTCATATGTTCCTATAGGAACAAAATTATATCCAGTCATATCTATATCATTATCTAAAATAAACACTCTACTTGGATTAGCGCTATCAGCTTCCACATTCATTAAATCTTCAGGAGTTGATATATGAATAACATCTGCTGTTGAAGTTAATCTATCAAAATCATATATTTCATAAATACTAACTACTATATTATCAGCTTGATTATTAGATGCTATTTCTCCGTTTCTACTAAATGTGATTTCTGAAAAATATAAAGTATTATTAGAATTTCCACTTCCATAACTAAAATAAGCGGTTACTTGAATGTGATTAGAATCAATTACTGTAATATCACTGCTATCATAGCTAATTCCACCTAATGTAATACTATTTATATCTAAATTGTATTTATTATTTAAATATATATCAATTAATAGAGATGTCGTTTCATCTTCATCATCCTCATTTACATTTACAAAATAACTTTCAGGAACAATATCTATCACTTCTACTCTAGCATCATCAGGTGCTATTGCCCCAACTTCATAAACTGTAATTTCAAGAGAAGTTGTCGCATTAATTAAATATTCCTCTGTTCCTAAAGTTATTCCTATATTTTCTAAATTAATAGTATATGTATGGGCTGTATTATCTATACCTAAATCTATATATAAAGTTTCGTTATCACTTGGGAAATTAAATGTAGAATATCTCGTTCCATTTATTGTAACAAAATCAATTGAAACATCTTCATCGTTATTAATATCAAGTTTCATTACAATATGATCTCCAACAAAGAACATATCATTAGGTACAAAATTACTAACTGTTATAACAGGAGGTGTATAAACATCTTCTTCATACAATGTTGTAAAACTTCCATCGCCATTATAATCAACATCTATTTTGACTGTATATAATGTATTTTCATTAACATTATTGTCAAAAGTAAAGGTGTTGTGTCCTTTAACTATTGTAGTATATCCAGATATATAACTTCCATAATATAATCTTAAATATCCCATATCCATTGCATTATCATCATCTACTAAATCAAAATCAACTGTTACACTTGTTTCCGTTTTAGTAATTACTACATTTTCTACTACTGGTGTAGCTAAATCTCCAGCAGTTAATGTTGATGCTTCATAAGTTCCAATTAAAATATTACTATAACTATTTCCAGTTGCACTATCCGCATAACTTGCATAAATCTTAATAGTATAATCAGTAGCAGTATCTATATAACTAAAACTATAAGTTGAATTATCTACTAATGATTGGTATTGAACAAAGGTTGAACCATTATATAATTCAGCCCAAACATAGTATTCTTCAAAACCTGTGAAATCTATTTCAGCTTCACAATCTAAATTATAATATCTTTCGTTAATTACATTATTTATTATTGTAGGCGCAACTAATTCCAAAGTTGTATAATCTATTTTCTCTAAACTAATTGTAGTTTCTTCTGTAGTACCTAATTGCACAAAGCTATATTCAACCTCAAAGCTATATGTTGTTAATTCATCTAAATCATAAAAATAAACGCCTACAGAATTTCCTTCATATTCTCCTGAATTTAACATATCAAATAAATTAGCTGTCGCAACTAACTCTTCACCATTATATAAATTTACTACCAAATCAGTAAGCATATCATCTTCATCTATTACTTCAAGATCAAATCCTATACTACTGTAATCAATATATAAATTATCTATATTAAAATCTATTTCTCCGAGATGAACGGTTGTTACTTCAAGATCATAACCTTGAAGTGTAGCGGTATTACCATTATCTAAATAATCACCTGAAACAACTACTCTATAAGTAGTACCATCTTCTAAATTATTAAATTCAATATTATTAATTCCATTAACATATTCAACACTTTCAACCAAAGAATATCCATTATATAATCTAACAAATTTATTGTTAATAATATCATTTGAGTCATCAACATTAACAATAACAGAAATGCTAGTTTGACTAACTTCATTCAATTCTATTGATATTGTAAATGGATCTTCTACAGCTATAACGTTAACTGTTCTCGTAATTGAATAAGTTTTTGAATCATAAGTTATTGAGTAAGTTACTTGATATTCTCCAACAATACTTGTGTTAACATTTGATTCAACTGTTATATCTAAGTTGAAATCTCCTATTACTTCAGCTCCTGGATCAGAAAAATCACTATATTGATCTATCTCCATTATAGAGTCGCCAATTAATTCTATACTAGGCACAGAGCTATTAATTACATTAACTGTTCTCGTAACTGAATAAGTTTTTGAATCATAAGTAATTGAATATGTAACTTGATATTCTCCAACAATACTTGTGTCAACATTTGATTCAACTGTTATATCTAAATCAAAATCACCTATTATTTCAACTCCAGGATCAGAAAAATCACTGTATTGTTCTACTTCTATAATACTATCTCCAATTAAGGCAAGACTAGGTAAATCAGTACTAGTTCTAGGAACTACTTCAATATTTCTAGTTAATGAATAATCAACTCCTAAATAAGTAATTGTATAAACAATAGTATAACTTCCTAATGTGCTTGTATCTACATTTGATTCAACTGTTATATCTAAATCAAAATCACCTATTATTTCAGCTCCAGGATCAATAAAAATACTATATTGTTCTACTTCTATGGTTTCATCACCAATTATAGATAAACTAGGTGTTTCTGTACTAACTGTTTCGACCACTCTTACTGTTCTGCTTACTGAATAATCAATTCCTAAATAAGTAATTGTATAAGTAATAGTGTAATCACCTAAAGTGCTTGTATCTACATTTGATTCAACTGTTATATCCAAATCAAAATCGCCTATTATTTCGGCTCCAGGATCAGTAAAATCACTATATTGTTCTATTTCCATTACAGTATCGCCAATCACCTCAATATCAGGTAACACATCTATAGTAGTGTTTCCTGTACTATTACAACCAAACATAAAAAAAATAATAAAAATCGCTAAAGTTAAACTTAAAATCTTCTTCATTAAATCCCCTCATTCTTCTTTCTAAATAATACATTGAAGTATAAGTATACAATATTATGTAAGCATTTACAATGAATTTGCTGATATATACTTCTAAAAAAAACCAAAATTGATTATTAATTACATATAATATATATTAAATTTTACTATAATTACTATTTATATATTTAATAATATTGACAATAAAAAAAGCCATTGAATGGCTTCATTTCAATTATTATGGTGGTTCGGGCAGGAATTGAACCAGCGACACATGGATTTTCAGTCGTTTCATGCAATAAATCATCCTTGATTTACGCTATTATAACGTCTCGTTTTGTTTCTTAAAATATTCAAATATATTTATAACAACAAAAGCTATGAATACCGGAATGCCATATAGAAGCACCGCTAAATACCATGGCCAAGCAACGCCAGTATTAGAGTTTCTTGTCACAAAATAACCCCATAAGAAAATCACTCCAAATAACCCTATAATAATATAGTTAAAAGTTCTTATATTAGTTTTCATTTTGATTAGTTGCCCTACTGCAATTACAATCAAAGTACTTATAATAATTATAAATTTATCCACAATACACTTCCTTGTTTCCTTTATATTTTCTTTAAGAACTCTGCAGGTTTCAAATCAAGACACGGATTTTTAGTCGTTTCATACATATTTAACCCATGAATGAAAACATGATGCTGATTTATTCTGGTATTAAATCTTCAGGAAATCCAATTTCTATCCAAGTATCGTTGAAACGAGTTGAATCACCAAAAATTACTACACTAGTCAAATCATTTTCACCAAATGCATTTGTTCCTATAGATGTTACGCTTTTGGGGATTATAACACTTGTAATACTATTCATATAAAACGCATAAGCTCCTATTGTTGTAACACTATTTGATATAGTTAAACTGACTAATTTATTTCCTGCAAATGCAAGCAATCCTATTATAGTTACACTATCCGGAATTATTACACTCACTATACTGTTTTTACTAAACGCTGATTCACCAATTGTTGTTACAGTATTAGGAATGACTAGATTTGTCAACTCATTATCATAAAATGCATAAGCTCCTATTGTGGTGACGCCTTCCGGAATTACCACACTTGTCAACCGATTTTGTCTAAAAGCATTATCTTCTATTGTTGTCACCGGAATACCATTAATCATATGTGGAATTACTACATTCTTGCTTTCGCCAATATAATCTGTAATATGTATCTCTGCATCAATTATATTCGTTGTGTGTGTCTCTTCACCGATTATACTATATCTAAAATCTTCTACTGGTGTTTCTCCAAATGTTGTTATTTCCGTTGTTGTTATTATAGTTGTACTTGTGCCTATGGTCGTAAATTCAGTCGCTGTTGTTGGAGCTATCATTGTATTTAATTCATATGTGGTCGTAGGTTTTATTGTTGTAGAACCTATTGATTCGCTTGTTGTTTCATTTTGACTAATGGTCGTTGTATTTGAATCACAACTAACTATGGATAACAACGCTAATATAATTAACAATAGTAAAATTGATTTTCGTTTCATTACAAACTCCATTCTGTTTCTATTATTATTCGATTTCATTGTGGATTTTCAGTCCATCATTATTATATCATAAAAGAAACAGTACTTGAATATACTGTTTCATTTTTTATTACTATACTCTTCTACATCCCTATCAATAGATTTTTTTATTTCTTTCTCTAACATTTCCAATTAAGATAACAAATTAATAAATATTTCCTGAAATTTTATAAACTCTATTTCGTTTACTTGGTTCTTCTTTTGATATGGAAAGTTATTTCCTTGTTCTTGTTCGTTATACCATAAATGGTCACTTATTTTCATAACTTATATATACTTTCTATCGTATAGAGCCTCTAGTTCGGCCATAAATAAATTTTTGTATTTAAACACTTTATCTCCACTTATAGAAAATGTTTGAACGGTAACATTATAATATTAAGCTATCTTTGATATAGTTTCTAGCCCTGATTCTCTTGTTTCAAATTCATATCTTGTATATGTTTGCCTTGAGATATTAAGATATTTTGCAATTTGTTCTACGACTTCAAAATAAATGAAAAACTCACTACAGCAGCAGAGAGTTTTATATATCAATTAAAGAAGAAACTAAATATTGAAGAGAATATAACCCTCATAAATGGAGACATATATTCGCTACTAATTACTTAAAACGAGGTGGAAATTTAGAAACACTAAGAATTCTTTTAGGTCATAGTAATCTTAAAAACTACACAGAAATATTTGCACTTAAGTAAAAATGATATTGTAGATAACTATAACAGCATAATGAATTCTATTTAAAATAGTTATAATTGCTACCCCCGAGAACAACACATGGACAAACAATGATTTTTACTATTTATAGCAATAAAAAAAGCCATTGAATGGCTTCATTTCAATTATTATGGTGGTTCGGGCAGGAATTGAACCAGCGACACATGGATTTTCAGTCCATTGCTCTACCGACTGAGCTACCGAACCATAGATGGCGGTCCGGACGGGAATTGAACCCGCGATCTCCAGTGTGACAGACTGGCATGTTAACCACTACACCACCGGACCTTTTTTGGTTGCGGGGGGAAGATTTGAACTTCCGACCTCTGGGTTATGAGCCCAACGAGCTACCAGACTGCTCCACCCCGCGATATATGCTTTTATATTGTAACAAAATGATATAAAATTGTCAACAAATAATCAATTTGGTGGAGTATAGCGGGATCGAACCGCTGACCTCCTGCTTGCAAGGCAGGCGCTCTCCCGAACTGAGCTAATACCCCTAAAAATTTAAAAATGGTACCCGAGGCCGGACTTGAACCGGCACGACATTGCTGTCATTGGATTTTAAGTCCAACGCGTCTACCTATTTCGCCACTCGGGCAAGTGGTGACCCGCAGGCGATTCGAACGCCTGACCCTTTGATTAAAAGTCAAATGCTCTACCAACTGAGCTAGCGGGTCTTAAAAGCTATTATAATCGTCTGCTTCATAAGTGTCAATTGTGGGATTCGAACCCACATCAAACGCTTTGCCAATTAAGCTATCTTGACATATGTGGCGGAGAAAGAGGGATTCGAACCCCCGCGGCGCTCTCACGCCCTGTCGGTTTTCAAGACCGATCCCTTCAGCCGGGCTTGGGTATTTCTCCGGTTAAAACTAAAGTAATGGTGGACCCAGTAGGATTCGAACCTACGACCGATCGGTTATGAGCCGATAGCTCTGACCAACTGAGCTATGGGTCCTTTTGGTAGCGGAGGAGAGACTTGAACTCTCAACCTCACGGGTATGAACCGTACGCTCTAGCCAGTTGAGCTACCCCGCCGTTCCCTTAAAATGGTGGAGTATAGCGGGATCGAACCGCTGACCTCCTGCTTGCAAGGCAGGCGCTCTCCCGAACTGAGCTAATACCCCAAATAAATGGTGGGCCTAAATGGACTTGAACCATCGACCTCACGCTTATCAGGCGTGCGCTCTAACCACCTGAG
>JAOZSU010000038.1:0-7786 GCA_029939475.1 Mycoplasmatota bacterium
TGATCAGGGAGAAGAATCCGCGCGTGCGGAGCATATCATCCTAGCAACTGATTCTAAAAATGCCAAAAAGCTAATTGAAGAAAATCTAAATCTAGATTGCTCTAGCCGCTGTCCTCAGCGGCGGTCTCGGCTCATCCCCTCGTTCTTTAGAAAATGTGATTATCAGATTATGGTTCGACATAAAACCAAAAACTGTGCCAGAAGGAGGCATTTTTATCGGCGAACTCACTGCTCACTTTGCCTGAAATCGGAGAAAAAGACAAGCGGCTTGGCACGATTACATCGGGGAAAAATTAAAAAGAAAAAAGGAGAGCAAGAAAAAGTGAATTTTTCGCCCTTTACCGTTATAATATAGGGGCGTACCTTTGCGGTCGCCCAAACATGTTATAAAAAATGAAAAGAAGGAGAAATATCTATGTCAGGTCATTCTAAGTGGTCAACCATTAAACGTAAAAAAGGTTTAACAGATGCAAAACGCGGTGCCGCCTTTACCAAATTAAGCCGCGAAATCGTCATTGCCGCGCGTGAAGGTGGCAGTGATCCCGATTCTAACTTCCGCTTGCGCTTAGCAATAGATAAAGCCCGCAACGGGAATATGCCCAAAGATAATATCAAACGCTCTATCAAACGCGGTGCAGGCGAAGATAAAGACGGTGTTGTTTTTAACGAGGTGACCTACGAAGGTTATGCCCCCAAAGGCGTGGCTGTCATTTTAGAATGTCTAACCGAAAACAAAAATCGTACTGTGGCAGAAGTTCGGCATGGATTAGATAAAGCCGGTGGCACTCTTGGCGAAAATGGTTCGGTCATGTGGCAATTTGATCGCGTTACTTTCTTCACTTTTTCAACAAAAGAAATGGATTTCGACACCGCTTTCGAATTAGCCATCGAATCTGGCGCAGAAGACGTGACAGAAGATGATGGCATGATAGAAATCATTGCTCCAGTCAGCAGTTTCAAAGATATTAGCGAAGCTCTTCAAGCTGCTAATGTCACTCTCGAAGATGCCGGTTTACGTATGGACGCGAAGCAAGAAATGAAACTCAGCGTTGAAGATACTCTCCAAGTCTTAAAAACCATCGAAAAACTCGAAGAATTAGATGATGTACAAAATGTTTATCATAATATGAATATTTCTGATGAGGCGATGGCGGCTTTAGCGGAAGAATAAAAAAAGGGGGAAGATTTTTTGTACACGGAGGTTCACAGATTTTACGGAGGAAAAACAAAAGTTTTTTCTCTGTAAAATTAAAAGTTTTCTCCGCGTTCTCCGTGCAATCCGTGTACAATTAAAGAAAGGTATTCAAAAATGAGCTTAGTTTTAGGCATAGACCCTGGTACTGCCACCACTGGCTATGGATTTGTGCGTCATCATAATGATGATAGTCTTGAAGCCGTCGCCTACGGGGTCATCACCACCCCAGCAAAAACGCCCGCTCACGAACGACTTGTCTCAATTTACAATCAGCTCAATGAACTTCTCCTCCTCCATCAGCCAGAACGATGTGCGGTGGAGAAGTTGTTTTTTCAGAAAAACGTCACCAACGCCATTGCGGTTGGGCAGGCGCGCGGCGTGGTCATGCTCGCCCTCGCCCAAGCTGGGATGAATCCTGCCGAGTATACGCCCAACGAAATTAAATTAGCGGTATCAGGTTATGGGGCAGCGGGGAAACGCCAAGTCCAAGAAATGGTGCGGATGATGCTAGAGCTAGAGAAAATCCCACGTCCAGATGATGCAGCAGACGCGCTAGCGGTAGCAATTACACATATCCACACGAAGAGATATGAATGACACTTGACACGTGTCAAGTGTCACTCAATCACGTTTTACAAAGGACAAATCAGATGCTTGAAAACTCAGCCCTTTTTTTACGATTTGGGGTAGCTATAGCTATTGGCTTCTTGATTGGTTTACAGCGAGAATTCGCTCACGGTGGCTCCTCTCGTGACGAACACGATATTATTGCTGGCGAGCGTACTTTTGCCTTATTTGGCTTGACAGGAGCACTCGCAGCTATGATGGCGGAAGAGCTTAATTCGGCTCTGGCTTTTATTGGCATCATGCTCATATTGGGCGCATTAGTCACAGCCGCCTATATGGTTGATGCTCGCAAAGGGCAAGTAGGTTTAACGACCGAAGTTGCTATTGTGATTGCCATTGCCGCGGGGGCTTTGTCTTATTGGGGCTATCTCACGCTGGCAGTTGCAGTAGGAATCGCAACTACAGTTTTGCTCTCTCTAAAACTAGAAACAGATCGTTTTGCACGCTCGCTGACAAGAGAAGATATTTCTGCGGTATTACAACTAGCGGTAATATCTGCTATTGTTTTGCCCGTACTTCCTAACGAGAGCTTTCTACCTCCCCCCTTTGATGTTCTCAATCCTTTTAAAATATGGTTAATGGTGGTTTTTATCTCAGGTATCAGCTTTTTGGGATATGTAGCAATCAAAGTAATCGGTCCCGAACAAGGGATTGGCATTACCGGCTTCCTTGGCGGGCTGGTTTCCAGCACAGCAGTCACATTGAGTTTCTCAGAACGCAGTAATCGTGAGCCTGATTTATCGAAGCCTTTTGCTCTCGCTATCACAATTGCGTGGACAGTCATGTTCGTTCGCGTCCTTGTCGAAGTTGGTGTTATTTATCAACCCTTATTAAAACTGGTTTGGCTTCCCATCGGTGCGTCAGGGTTGGTTGGGCTTCTATATTGTCTTTATCTTTTTTTCTCCCATCGCACAGCAGAAAAAGCCGATGTCGCGTTCTCGAATCCTTTCGATTTAGCCTCAGCCATCAAATTCGGGCTACTCTATGGGCTTGTTCTCCTCATCTCACGTGCCGCGCAAATGTATTTAGGCGATACAGGACTCTACCTTTCAAGCATAGTTTCTGGCGTTGCGGACGTAGATGCAATCACCCTTTCTATGGCTGAACTCAGCAAAACAGGCGTAGTAGAAATGCCAAAAGCCGCCCTCGCCATTATTTTAGCCACCATGTCAAATACCGCAGTAAAAGGCGGTATTGCTCTCTCTATGGGTGGAAAAGCCCTCCGCAAACCACTACTTTTAGCCCTCCTTATGATGCTAACAGTCGGCATCGGGACGGCATTTTTGATTTAATTTGGAGCAAAAAATGATAGCAACCCTACGCGGTGAAATTACGCAAGTTGAAGAAAACGCCCTCATTATCGAAGTCGCCAATCTGGGGATACGCGTCCAAGTTACCGCCACATTGCGTGAAAAAATGAAGGTTGGTGAGCGTGTTTTCCTCCATACCCATTTTGTCGTCCGTGAAGATTCTATGTCTTTATTTGGATTCGAGACGATGGACGAGCGCGCCCTCTACACGCTTCTTCTCAGCGTCAGCAGGGTTGGTCCCAAATTAGCCATGGCGATTCTTTCCTCGCTTCCACCTGATACCATTAAACGAGCAATTTTGGATGAAGAATACGCAATACTTAATCGTGTTTCTGGCGTAGGCAAAAAAACCGCACAACGCATCGTCTTAGCCCTTCAAGACAAAATTAAACCCACCAGTGTTTTGGAAGAAGCCAGTAGATTAACAGATACCGATACCGAAGTTATGGGGGCATTAACTGCGCTTGGGTATAGCATTGTAGAAGCTCAAACCGCCATCCAATTTATCTCCAAAGATGCACCAGATTCTATAGAGGAAAGATTGCGCTTGGCTTTGGGCTATTTTCAGTGACAAAAATTTGCATATACCCTCACGTAGAATCAATGGGAGGGGTTGGCTCTTTCCGCATCAAATTTGCAGAGGGATTAAAATCCCGCGGCATTAAAGTCACCCATGATTTAGACGAACCAAACCTAGACTTCATCTTGCTCCTCGCCGGGACGCGCAATCTCGTTGGTTTACATCGTGCCAGCAAACGCGGCATCCCCATCATCCAACGCCTAGACGGAATCAACTGGGTACAACGCAAACGCTGGACGAGTTTTAGATACCACCTCCGCGCAGAATACGGCAACGCCAACCTTGCCTTCATCCGCCGTTTTCTTGCCGATAAAATCGTCTACCAAAGCGAATTCACCCATCAATGGTGGGAAGATTGGTACGGAAAAACCCGCATTCCCCACACTGTCATTCACAATGCAGTTGATCTAGATATTTATTCCCCCTCCCCTCGTAGTGACGACTTCAGTCGTCCCGCTTCTCAAAAGGCTCTAGCCGCTGTCCCCAGCGGCGGGAATAATACATACCGCCTCCTCCTCGTAGAAGGTAGCCTCGCCGGTGGACTAGATTCTGGTCTCCGTTGGGCAGTGGCACTTGCCGAAAATCTTAGTAAAATACTTCCCATCGAACTTCTTGTTGTTGGGCGCGTAGATGAAAATCGCAAAGCTGAAATCCTAATGAAGACCACAGCAAATATAGAATTTCTTGGCGTGGTGCCTCGTGAAGAAATCCCCGCCATAGACCGCTCCGCTCATCTCTATTTTTCCGCCGAAGTAAATCCTCCTTGCCCCAACGCCGTCATCGAAGCCCTCGCCTGCGGACTTCCCGTACTAGGATTCGACACAGGTTCACTCTCAGAACTTGTCCCCCCCTCCGCGGGAAAAACCGTTCCCTATGGTGCCGATGTCTGGAAGCTAGAAGACCCCGATATTTCTTCTCTCACCGAAGCCGCGCTTGAAATCCTGACCAATCTCCCCCAATACCAACAATCCGCCCGCCAACACGCCGAAGAAAACTTGGGATTAGATTTAATGGTAGAAAAATACATCAACTTTTTCACCATGCTTTAACCTTTGTCCCTTTGTCACCCTTGTTACCATCGCCAGCTATACGTTATAGAAGGGGAGTGGAAAGTCGTTCATGCCTATAAATTCCCCGCTTGGCAGGCTCCGCATGTGGAGGGGTGAAAAGAAGAATAAAAATCATTGTCATATCTTTTCTCCTTTGCCAAAAGAAAATGGGATACTAATATAAATTTCATAGTACAATGAAAACGTCTGAAAGAACTCAAAAACGCTACAAAACTTATGGCAAAAGATAAATTCAAAACCTACTTAAATGGAAAACACACCATCTATCACGGTGATACATTGTCTGTATTGCCAACTCTTGAGGATGCGAGTGTTGATCTTATCTTCGTAGACCCTCCTTATAATATCGGCAAGCGTTTTGGGAATTTTATTGATAAATGGTCATCCGATGAAAATTATATAGAGTGGGCTAAAAAATGGCTTGATATATGCCTTCAAAAATTAAGTCCAAGAGGAACAATCTATATCATGGCAAGTACTCAATCTATGCCTTATATAGATACTTATATTCGCGAAAAAATGACTATTCTCTCAAGAATTATTTGGTATTACGATAGCTCAGGCGTACAAGCTAAAAATTATTATGGCTCATTATACGAACCTATCTTACATTGCGTAAAAGACCCTCAAAATTACACGTTTAACGCAGATGAAATTCTTGTAGAAGCAAAAACGGGGGCAAAAAGAAAACTCATCGATTATAGAAAAAGTCCGCCACAGCCATATAGCACCACAAAAGTACCCGGAAATGTATGGGAGATTCCGCGCGTGCGCTATAGAATGGCAGAGTATGAGAAACATCCCTCCCAAAAACCTGAAACCCTTTTAGAGAGAATTATTAAAGCGAGTAGTAATCCAGGCGACATTGTCTTAGATCCGTTCGCAGGGACATTTACAACATCCGCAGTAGCCAAAAAACTTGGGCGCAAATCAATAGGTATTGAAGCCCAAGAAGAATATATAAAAATTGGCCTTCGCAGAGTAGAAATAAGTTCAACTTATGAAGGTGAAAAACTAGAATCTCCGCAAAAAAACTTTGGTTATTCAAAAAGAAAATTATCAGCTCAAATGGAATTAGGAGTATAAAAATAGTGAAAGATCACGAATTTACCTCTATAATTAGGGATATATTATTTGGTGAATTTGGGGAAGTATCTACTGAAATTTTTGAAAAAAGTCTACTCATTCAATATCTAAACGAAAAAACGGTTTCGGCTTCTCGCGGTTCAAAATCACGAGCATCTTTTGGTAATATCTATGCTCTTTATGTTTTGATAGAAGATTATATCCAGCAGGGCTATCATATTAGTAGAGATTATGAAGATGCCGAAGGAGCAGTCTTCAGTGACCTTCTTCAACGACAAAGAGAATTGCCTTTTGGGAGCAAACTTCAAAACCACGCGCTAAATCATCGCCTAAATCAAGAATTTCTAAAATACTTTCCCTTAGCCGAAACACCGCCCATTCTCCGTGATCCAGAGACACATCGTTATTGGATTAATGAATATCTCCTAATTATTGAGATTAATGGTAAAGAATACCAACTCGCGGGAATTCTTCTGAAAATAATTGAGGCTTATATTGATTCTAAACAAGAATCTCTTCAATCTTTTATCCAAGATTGTGAAAAAATGCAGAAATTCTCTACCGAGAAACCTGACAAGGTAATAACTTTTGTCTCAAGTCTCCTGCGCCCAAATGTTGATGCAAGGATTTTTGAAATTGTCAGTTTTGCTATTCTAAAAACACATTACGGAGATAAATCTATTTATTGGGGATGGGAATTAGAGAATATAGAAAAGGATACATTAACTCTATATAAAACAGGACGAACAAACGCCAATGATGGAGGCATAGATTTTGTCATGCGCCCTCTTGGTAGATTTTTCCAAGTCACAGAAACACTAGACCTTAAAAAATACTTTCTCGATATTGATAAAGTACAAAAATATCCTCTCACTTTTGTTGTAAAAACTGAACTAGACATCTCCGAAATAACTCAGAAAATTAGAAAACAAGCAAAAAAACAATATCCTGTCCGCTCTATTATCGAACGCTATATGGCAAGTATTGAAGAAATTATCAATATCCCAATTCTTTTAAAACAATTAGAGGAAATCGCCAAATCTGGGAAAATTCAAAGTGTAGTAGATGAAATCATAAAACACAGCAGGGTAGAATTTGATATTGAATTATGAAAATCATCGCCATCGCCATGTCTCGTATTCCCTCGCCAAATGCCAACGGCATTCAGGTAATGAAAGTCTGCCACGCCCTCGCTCAACTCGGTCACGAGGTCATTCTCCTCGTCCCCGATATGGAGCCGTGGGGGTCAACGCGTGCAGAAATCAGCGAGCATTATGGGCTGGAGAAAAACTTCGAAATCCGTTGGATTAGCACAAAATCGCGGCGTACCTTCACTTGGCGCGCCCTCCGTGAAGCCTACAAATATGCCCCCGATTTAATCTATAGTTGGTCGCCCCAAAGCACCGCTTTTTCCCTTTTGCACCATCTCCCCACCATCCACGAAATGCACGAGCCGCCGCTGGGACGTTTTGGTCCTCTGTGGTATCGCGCTTTCCTCCATCTCGGCGGGAAGAAGCGTCTCGTCACCATCACGCGTGCCTTGCGGGATTTATTGGATTCGGATTATGGGATTCCATCGGACGTTATCGTTGCCCCCAATGGCGTAGATTTAGACCAATACGGAACGCGCGTGACCCCAGAACTTGCTCGCCGTGAGTTGGGCATCGGAGAAGCCCCAACAGTGTGCTGCACCGGTCACCTCTACGCGGGGCGCGGCGTGGAGACATTTCTGCGGTTGGCAGAAAAGAGCAAAGGGACAAACTTCCTGTGGGTCGGCGGGCAGCCTGATGAAGTCCACGCGTGGCGCGGACGCGCATCCGATAGAAATCTGCAAAACGTCAAATTTACAGGATTTGTCCACAACGCGCAACTTCCCCTCTATCAATCTGCCGCGGATATTCTCATTGCGCCTTACGAG
>JAOZSU010000039.1:0-7777 GCA_029939475.1 Mycoplasmatota bacterium
AATTGGTTCAGTTAAGGGTTCTTCATAACCTATTTCTAATTTAAACAATTCTAATATGTAAATATTAGTTGGCCTTTTTGTGTTGAATTGAATTTTAATATGACTAGTTGTATCCGTTGGTTTTTCTATTTTTTTAATTCTATTTATTTTTTTAATTCTATCTTGTGCAATTGATGCTCGTTTAGAATTATATCTAAATCTATCCACAAAACTCTGTAAATGAGCTATTTCTTTCTTTTGTTTAAGGAATTGTTTCATCAAGAGTTCGTATCGCTTAACTTTTTCAGCTTCATAATAATCAAAATTACCATCATAGCGTTGAATTGTATGTTGATCGATTTCATATATTTTATTAACAACCTTGTTTATGAAATACTTATCATGAGTAATAACTAAAACAGCCCCAGAATATTGTTTTAAGTAGTCTTCTAACCATTCTATAATTTGAATATCCATATGATTAGTTGGTTCATCTAATATCAAAAGGTCTGGTTTAATCATCAAAAGTTTCGCAAAAGCAATTCTTGTTCTTTCACCACCAGAAAATGTTGATATTTTTCTCGAATATTCTTCTTTTTTAAACCCAAACTTAGTTAGCAACATATCTATAATGGTTTCATATTCATAACCACCAAGAATTTGATATTGATTCTCTAAACTTGAATAGCGATTCATTATTTTTTGAGAATGATCTGTCTTCATTTTATGTATTATTACATCTAGTTGATCCTTTATTTTAAGTAAATCATTGAATACCATTAAACATTCTTCATACATCGTATTTTCAACTGATGTAATAATATCTTGAGACAGATACCCAATCTTAGCTTGTTTAAAAATAAAAATTTCCCCAGAATCTGGGGTAATTTCTTTTAGTATCATTTTAATCAACGTTGTCTTCCCAACACCATTTCTTCCTATAAGAGCGATTTTTTCATGGCTATTAATTTCTAAAGAAACATTGTCAAAAAGTACATTACCACCAAATGTTTTTTTTAGGTTATTAATTTTAAGCAAATTCATGTAATCACCGCCTA
Source organism: Mycoplasmatota bacterium (assembly GCA_029939475.1). Taxonomy (GTDB): domain Bacteria; phylum Bacillota_I; class Bacilli_A; order Izemoplasmatales; family Hujiaoplasmataceae; genus 4572-104. Next base: position 1,038 of record JAOZSU010000039.1, read on the forward strand.
AAAGCCGTATTTGGCGAAATTTTAGTACCATAATCATTGTAACAGATTTAAGATAATTAGACAATAGAAAATTAGCAAAATAAAAAAGCAGTTTATCTGCTTTTTATGATGAATAAATTATTGCGAGGATTACATAAGCTAAATAATACAATCCAGCAATTAATAATAAAACTCCCATTATAATTGAAACTATTTTAGCTCTTTTATCTACTTGACCAGTTTCTTTAAATTTCATTCTCTGTAAATACTCTACCATTTTAACGGGATAAAAGGTAAAACGAATGCCAAAATAAATAAAAGCAAAAGCTATAACAAATCCTAAAAAAAGCATAAACCAATCCATACATTAATCAACATCCTTTTCAATATGATCTAATCTTTCATCTAAAATATAAGGGTTTTCCATAAATTTTTTAAATACTCTTAAAGATAAAGAATTATATAATCCATCACTTATTCGTTCATCAACTACAACTCCAGCTTTTAACATCTTTTTCACAACGATTTCTTTTGATTGACGATCTTTTACAACTGGCTCATATTTTTCTTGTCCAATAGAAATAAATATCCCTGTTGTCCCTATGTTGTAAATGTGATGAAATACAGGTGGCATTTTTATTGATTTTAAATGGACTAAAAATACTGATGTATGAAATGGACTCGCTTCTAATACTGATTTTGGCATCATTCCGTGTTTATCTAAGAATACCAAAAAACGGACCATTACTTTAATGAAGAAGTTAGGTACCATTGTTAGTAATTTTGCAAGCTTATCAGTATCATTTGTCTTATCCATACCTTTGTTTTCTTTAATAACTTTGTCTAATATTTCTTTAATATCATAGATACTTTCAGTTCCTTTAAATGTAAGTTTCACCGTTGTTTCGTCAGCCTTATCAACTAACTTTTTCTTTATCGCAAATGATACTTGTATTTGATTTCTCTTATAAATCCTTCCGTTCATTATAAAGCGGTTCATTTTAGGCCTTAAGGCAAGCGTTCTAACAATAGCCGTAACTAAAATATCTAAATATGTAAAACGAATACCTTCATTATCACGCTTATCATGAATATATTTATCGATGTTTTCACAATCATAATCCTGTGATTGCATAACCATTGCGTCATTTCTTTGAAACATAATATGTGGAACTACTCTCATTAATGGATCTATATGTTTAATCTTTTTACCATCGCTTCTTAGTCCAAACATTTATTGCCTCCTATAGTTATATATATTTGTATTGATTTTATCACAAATGTTTCACATATTCAATGAAAAACATAACATTGAGATAAAACATATTTATAAATAGCTAAGTTATGATATAATTTTATTAATGAGGTGAAAACATGAATAAAAAGAGATTTACATATGCAATCATTCCATTTATACTTACTGCTTTATTACTATTTATTTCATATTTTGGTAATCAAATGTACGCAGATATAGTTGGTAATACTGGAAAAGACTACAGTTATATCTTTTTAAAATTTAACCAATTAGTTCCCTTTCTATCTTGGACAATTTATCCTTATATCATTGCTTACCCATTTTGGGTATCTGCATTTTTCATCATCGCTTTTTATTCAAAAGATAATTTTTATAATGTATTAGCTGTTATCTTTATCACCTTTATTATTTGCGGTCTTTGGTATTTTTTCTTTCAATCTGACGTTGAAGCTTGGCGAGTTACTTCTGGATTATTTCTCAATGATAATTATTTAACTCCAAGAACTGATTTGAATTTTACTGAAAAAATAGTAATGCTTATTTATCAGGCTGCTGGCCCTAGAAATGCTCTTCCATCAATGCATACATTGATGAGTTGGATTACAATTATAGGGGTAAGACATGATAAAACAATTCCTAAAAAATATAAAATACTTATTTGGGTTATAGCTTTATCTATCATTATTTCAACTCAAACATTAAAACAACATTATATAATTGATTTGATTGTTGGAATGGCTTTAGCTGAGGGCACTTATTGGATTGTGCGAAACACAAAGTTTGTTTCATGGATTAGAAATTTGTTCACCAAAATTAATTCTAAATTAAACCTTGAATAATTAATAAAGCCAGCATAAGCTGGCTTTTTGTATACAATATATTTTATTCTATATCAATTATTCTCATGGTATTTGTTTTACCATGTTTTTGACCCCATCCTGAAGTCAATACCAAAGTAGCACCTTTTTTAAACCCAAAATCTTTAGCCACTTTCATAGCTACTTGGTCATGGGTTTGAAGATTAGAAATATCATCTGACATAGTCGCAAATACACCCCAATAATATGACAATCTACGACAGGTTTCAATACTATCTGTAATTGCGATAATAGGTTTACTAGGCCTAAACTTGCACATTCTTTTTGCAGTACCACCAGTTTCAGTAAAGGCAATTATCACCTCTGCTTTAGGCAGGGTCATAACAGCTTGACTAACGGCGATTCCTATTGCGTCATTTACAGTATGTGAACTCGATTGAATTGCTTTTTCTAATCTATCTTCATAAGATATTGTATCTTCAATTGCTTTAGCAATCGTATCCATTGTAAGAACAGATTCGATAGGATAATTTCCCGCAGCTGTTTCACCAGATAACATAATGGCATCAGATCCATCTAAAATAGCATTAGCTACATCACTAGCTTCGGCTCTTGTAGGCCTTGGAAAATTAATCATTGATTCTAACATATGAGTAGCTGTTATAACAGGTTTACCTACTTCATTTGCTTTTGCGATAATCTTTTTTTGATAAATTGGTACAAACTGAGTAGACACTTCAACACCAAGGTCTCCTCTAGCAACCATAATACCATCCACAACTTTTAGAATCTCATCTAAATTATCTACACCTTCTTGATTTTCTATTTTAGCGATAACTTCAATTTTAGGATAGTTTTCTTCTTTTAATATTTTTCTAACAGCTAGGACATCTTCTTTTCTTCTCACAAATGATAAAGCTATCATATCAAGTCTTTCTCTAGCTGCGAATCTTATATCTTCATCATCTTTTTTAGAAATATAAGGCATAGACAATTTAACATTTGGAACATTTACTCCTTTACGAGATTTAATAGTACCTGGATTAGCTATCTTACACTTAAACGAATCTTTATCCTTACTGATTACATCAAGTCTTATCTTGCCATCATCAATTAATAAAAAATCACCAACTTCAATATCATCAAATAATTCTAATGCAGTAATATGAAAACGTTCATTATTACCAACTACATCTTCTTTAACTATAGTGACAATATCACCTTTTTTAAATACTGCTTTATTATTTTCAAATACTCCAGTTCTAATTTCTGGACCCTTTGTGTCAGCCATAATTCCGATATAGCGATGTTTCTTTTCAGAAATACTACGAATCATTTCGATTCTTTTTTTATGTTCTTCTCTAGTTCCGTGAGAAAAATTAAGTCTACCTACATTCATTCCCGCATCAATTATTTTACTTATCATTTCAGGTGTATCGATTGCTGGGCCTATTGTACATATTATTTTTGTTTTTCGTTTCATTTAAATACCTCCTTGCGAAGCAACATATTTATTATACAATATTTCATATGAAAAGCACATGAAAAATGTGTTCATTTTCAAAAAAAAAGGAAAGCTAATAAATTTGCTTCCCCGGTATAACCGTTCTAACCCCTCCGCGCGGATTTAAAACATCTCCAAGATAACGCGGAATTAAATGTACATGTAAATGAAATACTGTCTGTCCTGCGGCATGACCATTATTAATTCCAATATTATATCCATCTGGATGATATGTTTTGTCTATTATTTTTTTCATTTGTTTAATAGCTTCATTAATATCTTTCAATTCATCATCATTAATAGAAAAATAATCAGGAATATGTCTTTTTGGTATTATAAGACAATGTCCCTTAGAAACAGGAAAAGAATCATATATTACAAAAATAGTATTGTTTTCATAAATAATATCTTTATGATCTTTATATTTTTGACAAAAGATACACATCATTTTCTAACAATTATTCCTATTCCAAGTACAATAAATATAGCTGGAATAATATATCCATTAATATCCCATCCATTTTCTCTTAACAAAAATCCAATTCCTAATACCAACAAAACAACATTTCCAATAGTAATACCAGTTCTAGACATAGATAGAAGTGCGGGGATAATTAAAAACAATGTCCACCAACCAGAAAAAAACAAATTAAATTTAACGAAATCAAATTTATCAAACAACAATAAAACTCCTAATAATAATAGAATCAATCCAAATAATGATTTCTTTTTCATAGTTATTCTCCTTCAATTATTTTATATATTTCTAGTAAATTATCCATACGATAATCAGCTAGAAGACTCTTTTTTGCATTATGTATAGCCACAACTATCATTTCAGCTGCTTTAGCAGCTTCTATTCCAGAAAAAGCATCTTCTACAACCATACATTCTCTTGGTTCTAACCCAAGTTTTTTTGAATCTATCATAAAAATTTCTAGATTTAGCTTTGAATAAGTAATATCAAATCCATCAGCTATAGCATCAAAATAATCAATTAATCTTCATCTTCTTCAAATTCTGTCCATTTTACATTTGCGCTGTTTCTTTTAACTTTAACATATGCAATATTATCCATTACTCTTAAAGTACATTCAATTCTACTAATTTTATTAGGAATATTATAATCACATGAAACAAGATAAGTATATCTTTTTACTCCCGCAAAACCATATACTAGAGTAATATAAATACCACCTAATAAAACTAAATTTAATCCATCTTTGAATAAATTATTATTACTAATATCTAAATTCGCTAATTCTTCAAACATTTCATATGCATCTTCAACTAAATCAATTTCGCAAGCTTCTAATATATACATAATCTTAGCGAATATATCTGGTTGAACTGAACGTCTTATATAATAATCATAACTTTTTCTATGGACAATATTAGGAAATTCTTCACTAAATAAAGCTAACATAACCAATACATTGGAATTCTTTATATAGCTAGTTCTATCAAAACTAATGCCCTTCATTTTTTCAATATACTTTGCTTTTTTAAGCCTTGATATCTTTTTATCTTCTAAATCATAATAATCATCAAAACTTTCAACTAAATATTCTATATTTTCTTTCTTTGTATATAATCTTCTTCTCAATTCTCTTATTTCTTTTATTAAATCATCGTAACCATGTTCATCAAATATTTTTTTTACTTCAGCCTTATCTGTTTGTTTCGCAAATGCGACTGATTTAATCAAAGAATCAAGTGCAAACTTAATTACTTGATTTGTATAAGCTTCGTTATTTACATCTCCATGTGTATAATCAAGACCATAAACATTTAAGAAGTCATAATGTTTTTTATTATCGCTTAAAGTAGCGTAAGATATATAAAAGCGACACATCTCTAACATCATTTCTAAGGCGCCTTCAAATAAAACAGAATAGTCTCCTGTTTGTTCAACGTATTGATAAATTCCGTAGATAATAGATCCATTGACATGAATCATATTTTTAATCTCTCTTGAATCTATCTCTTTTCCTGAATACCCTGATAAAACAGGATACAAAGCTCCTAAATACCCATATTCTTTAGTTCGCCTTATTGATTCTTCTAATCCTTTAATGCGATACATTATCATATGTCTAGCACTTACAGTATCCACATTAATATAAAATGGTAATAAGAATACTTCTGTTTGCCAGCTTATGCCTCCTTGATTATATTGTCCAGATAATCCCTTAAGAGGTATAGAGGTATTATCTGAATATGGTCTATGAGAAATCAATTGATAAACTGCATAATCAGCTTGTTCTTTTACCTTGTCATTATTAAAAATATGAATTCTAGAAATTTCATATACTTTATTCCAAAACTCGATATTTCTCTTAAGCAGTTTTTTATAGCCCATTTTTTTTGCGTTTTGAAGCTTTTCAATTAGATTTTCTTTTCCCAAAGAATCGCTATGAATTACTCCAGCATATTTTATAATATTATATTCTTTTCCAGGTATTAATTTAATTTTGTATTTAGAAATACTTTTTGTCTTATGTGTGTCATTTGCCTTAAAGCTATATTCTTCCATAACACCAACAAATATATCTAAATTACTGCGTTTTATTTTAGAGTGAATAATAATCATCTCTTCGGATTTTTCCATCTTACTTCTCTTCAAGTGAATATCATTAATATTCCAAATAGAAGTATCAATTCCAGAATATATTTCCGCTTCAATTTCTTTTGAAGATTTAAAGGTGAATTTTGAATACATTAAGTTTTTATCAATTTGATCTACAAATCTTTCGCTTTTTATTGTTACTTCAATATTTCCATATTTAAAATCTGTTTGACGACGGAAAACTCCTGTTTCAGTATTTAATGAAACAATGTGTTTTTTTGGTCTAAAAGATTTTGGATTTAAATTAATTCCATCAGCCTTTAACATAATATATAAGGGGTTATAAGCATTTACTGATTCGTATTCAACATTGCCATCATATAGTCCATTTAAGTTGAGCGCAACTAAATCAGATGAATCAGCTTCATCTAGAGTTCCCCGATAACCTAAATAGCCATTGCTTATTAGCAATTTAGAACCAATATTTGGTTGTTTTGAGTAAGTATATCCTTTTTGTTCTAAAAGTGCCATCTTCTTCTCCTACATATTTTTTTCTTGTATTACTAATATTATCTATTTTTTTCATGAAAAGGTCAACCTATTTAATAAAATGTC
>JAOZSU010000040.1:0-2229 GCA_029939475.1 Mycoplasmatota bacterium
ACGTATGAGTTACATTAATCGATTCACATATATCATCTACTCCATGTACATCAATTAAATATACCTTATCATTTTCTAGAAGTTCTATCTTTGATAGGACTTCATTTTTTATTTGATTACAAGCATAACAAGCTTCTTGAAAATAATACAGATAATAAACTGAATAATTTTGAGTCAATTGTTCATCAGCGTTAGTAATCATTAAATCAGAAAAATCATCATAATTTTTAGTTGATGTATTTGTTGTGGTTGTAGCTGTATTTGCTGATGGGTTTATTAAAGCCAAAGAATTACAACCTGTAAGAAATATAGTCAAAAATATTATTAAGATTAAACGTTTCATAACTTACCTTCTTCTTTTTTAAAAAATATTTGTTTTAAGTGAATAAAATCTCTTCCATGTAAGATTTATTAAAAAAGCATCTAAACTCCATTTTATGAAATTAAATATACCAAATACAGTTAGAACTTCTTTAAATGACATATCTATTTTATAAATTATTGGTAAATTGATATATTGATTAAATAATACCATTAATACGGTTGTTAATGCAACACCTAAAATTGTAAGCCATAATATAGAAATATGATTAATTCCTCTCGCTTTTCTATCTTTATTTAAGTATATAGCGGTAGGTAATATAAATATCATAGTCGCTAAAAAATTAACCATTTCATCTAATAAAGGAATTAAAGGAGGTGTACCTGGCATTAAAAAATGTAAAATATTGGTTAAGAGAGATACAATAACCGCTGTTTTAAAGTCAAACCATAAAAGCGTCACAAAAATAACCAAGGCAGAAAATTCAACTTTTAAAAAAATAAACCCAGGTATAATTGAAAATCCAAGTATCATAAGGACACTTGCCATTCCAACTATTATTCCTAAAAACGCAGTCATTTTTGTGTTTAATTTATTGTTTTTCTTAGTATTCTTTTTAAAGAAATATATTAATAACATAATCAATGAATATCCAATCAATAAAGCTGCATCATAAATCAGTATACTTTTTAGAGAATTGTTATTTAACCACAATCCTATTGTTAAGCCTATAATAACAAAAACAATAGAAATCACTGATAAGTTTAATATTTTCTTAGCTTCCTTTAGATTTTTGTAGATTAAAAACATTAATCCTAAAGCTAAAGCAACTGAAATCCCAACCATAAAATAAACCCAAAAATTCATTGTATTTACCTCCATAAAAAAATAAAAATGCACGAAAATCGGGCATTTTTCTTGCGAAAATACTTCTTCCATCCAGACTTTAACTGTCGGTTTAGGAATTTCACCTAATCATGCCTAAGCTCGCGGACTTTTACCGCCGGTAGGGAATTTCGCCCTGCCCTGAAGTTTTCTAATTTAATTATATTATATTTTAAAAATAAGTCAAATATATTTAATGATTTTTTGCGACACATCTTAATATTGATGCATCCATTCCTTTAATCTTTAGTGGTAGTCCAATAAAATCAACTATCTTGTTTAGTTTTTTTAAATTTGTTAAATTTTCAATTATAAATATATCGTTACCTAGTAAATCCCTATGCATTTGCAAGAAATTTTCATTTTCGTATTCAGGTGAAGGAATATCTAGTCCTAATACCTGAATATTATGTTTTTTTAAAAGTTCTAAAATATTTTTTTGAAACTTAGGATAAGAATAATATTTATCAGTATTTAAATATTTAGCCCAATCTAAATCTAAAATTAATATAGAAATAGAATCCCCTGTTTTTAATGTAATTGATGAAGTTTGAATTATATTATTAATAATTATAGGTTTTATAACATAGGCTAAACCAATAAATTTAGAAAAATCTATTGTTTCTAATGAATCTCCATCTTTAAAGACATGTTTTTTTGTGTCTAAATGAGTGCCTACATGCATGTTTGTGGTGATTTGTTTAATATGATATTTATCTTTCTCTATAGTTTTTAAGTCTTTTAAAACAATTAACTCATCACCGGGAAAAACTTGATAAAATTCATCAATTAATACTGTTAAATCAATCCAAGGATTCATCTTTATCTCCTTTTAAATCAAGGGCTTTACATGCCAAATGTTATTAGCGTATTCCATAATAGCTCTATCAGAAGCGAAAATACCACTTTTAGCTATATTAACAATTGCTTTTTTTGCCCAACCATTTTTATTTTTGAATGCTTGATTAGCCTTGTAGTGAGCTAACTTATATGCTTGATAATCTTTTAAGACAAAATATCTA
>JAOZSU010000040.1:2239-6324 GCA_029939475.1 Mycoplasmatota bacterium
CTTTTCAAAGAAACCATTCACTAATTGATCCAATAAATAATGAAGTTCTGAATCATTCTGATATATTTCACTAGGATTATAGCCCCCATTATGTAATAAATTATTAACTTCATCAGAATTCATACCAAAAATAAAGATATTATCTTTTCCTACTAAATCATAAATTTCAACGTTAGCTCCATCTAGAGTCCCTAGAGTTAAAGCTCCATTCATCATAAACTTCATATTTCCAGTTCCTGAAGCTTCTTTTGAAGCAGTTGATATTTGTTCGGAAATATCAGCCGCGGGCATTATTATTTCTGCGTAACTAACATTATAGTTTTCTATGAATACAACTTTTAAATACTTGTTTGTTTCTTCATCCTTGTTTACTTTATCTGCGATGGTATTAATAAGTTTAATAACTTTTTTTGCGAAATAATATGTAGCCGCTGCTTTAGCTCCAAATATAAATGTATGAGGTTCATATTGATTGCGAAATTCTTTATTATTTTTTAATTCAAAATAAATAGACATAATATGTAAAGCATTCATCAATTGACGTTTGTATTCATGAAGGCGTTTAACTTGAATATCAAAAACAGAATTTATATCTAATTCTATACCTTGTTCTTCATATATACGCTTTGCAAGTTGAGCTTTCTTTATTTGTTTTATTTCTAAAAATCTTTTTTGCAAAACTTCATCATCTTTGTATAATAATAATTTTTCTAATTGTGAAGGTTTCTTCTTAAATCCCGGTCCTATATATTCTTCAATTAAACTCGTTAATTCTTTATTTGAATGCAATAACCATCTTCGATGAGTTATTCCATTAGTTACATTATGAAATTTATCTGGATATAAATTATAAAAATCTTTCATTTCGATATTCTTTAAAATGTCAGTATGTAGTTTAGCCACTCCATTAACTGAATATCCAGCAACAATACAAAGATTCGCCATTTTTATCAAACCATTTTCAATGATAGATAAATTATTGATTAATTCAGTTTTTGAATATCCGTATTTATCAAGTAAATCTAATTGAAAACGGCGATTGATTTCTTCGATTAGTTGGTAAATTCTTGGTAATAGTGGTTTTAAAATATCAACTGGCCATTTTTCTAAAGCTTCTGCTAGAATTGTATGGTTTGTATAAGCTACAGATTTAGTAACTATTTCCCAAGCTTCATCCCATTCCATATGTTGTTCATCTAATAAAATCCTCATCAATTCAGGAATAACCAATGTTGGATGTGTATCATTTATATGAAAGACAACATAGTCTGATAAATTTTTTAGAGTACCATATTTCTTTAAGTGACCATTAGTAATACTCTTTACACCAGCAGCTGAAAAGAAATATTGTTGTTTTAAACGAAGTTGTTTTCCCTCACGAGTTGTATCATCGGGATATAATATTCCTGATATTTTTTGTAATTCAGTTTCATAAGTAAAAGGACTTTTCCCTTTAGGAAATGATTTTGAAGGTTCTGCGTTCCAAAGCCTTAGATAATTAACAATTCCATTTCCATCTCCAACAATTGGCACATCATAAGGAACTGCCTTTATATATTCGTTAGGATAGTAGACAAAACCTTTACCATCTTCATAATTTATATGACCAAAATAAGGGATATCAACCGCTTCTTCTTCCCTTCTGATTTCCCAAACATAACCATCACTCAACCAATTATCTGGAAGTTCTTCTTGATACCCATCAATTATTTTTTGGCGAAATAATCCATAGCGGTATCTAATACAGTTTCCGTATCCCGGAATACCAAGTGACGCCATTGAATCTAAATAACAAGCAGCGAGTCTTCCTAAGCCTCCATTGCCAAGTCCTGGATCTGATTCATAATGCTCAACTTCATTTAAATCTAATCCTAAGTCAGAAAAAGCATTCTCTACTAAATCATGAATATTCATATTCATTAAATTGTTAGTGATTAGTCTACCCATTAAAAATTCCATAGAAAAATAATAGACTTTTTTCTGATCTTTTTTTTCTAATAATTTATTTGTTTTAAACCAATCTTTGGATATTTCTTCTCTTAACAATGTACCTAATATATTATATCTTTCTCTAATTGTGGAATTAGAGATATCTTTTAAATATGTTTTTTTAAGTCTTGTCTTAAATTCTTTTATAAAACTTTCTTTTGTTTTAAAAACACCTGTTTTCATACTTACACCTCGCATTTTATTATACCATTATTACATGAGTTATATATCATGTCAATATGATACTGTTTCCATGTTTATCTAGATAATTCGGTACAATTCTATATACTCTTTAGCTGTATCTTCTAAAGAAAAATTTGAATTCATTGCATTTATGATTAGTTGACGCCAATCATCTTTTAGATAAGCATATATGTGAAAGGCGTTATTAATTTGAAATACTAAATCTCTAACATCATAGTTAAAAAACTTGAAACCATTTCCTCTTTTACTAGATAAATCATATCCTTCAACAGTATCATTTAATCCTCCTGTTTGACGAACTATAGGAATAGTTCCATATTTTAAGGCAATCATCTGTCCTATACCGCAAGGTTCATAACGTGATGGCATTAAAAACGCATCGGCTCCAGCATAGATAAAGCTAGGTTTAGTCGCATCATAAGTTAGATTAAGACTTACTCTATTTGGAAATTTATCCTTAAGTTTTAATAATCTTTCAAGGTATTTTTCTTCCCCAGTTCCTAAAATTACAAATTCGATAAGTTCATTTTTTAAGACTTCAAATAAAGCGGGTATTAAGATATCAAAACCTTTTTGTTCTACTATTCTAGTAACCATTCCTAAAACAAAATATTGTTCTCCAATATCTAACCCAACTTGTTTTTGTAATTCTAACTTATTTATCGGCAAAGCTTCGAATACATTTACTAAATTATATCTCATTTTAATTTCTAAATCTAAATTAGGAGATACATCCGCTTCTAATCCATTTAATACTCCGTAAAAATCTCTTTCTCTACGATTAATGATATCTACTAGATTTTTACTGTAATACTCGTATCTTAATTCACTTCTATAGGTTTCAGAAACTGTGGATATTTTAGTTGCGTTCGTTAATCCAACTTCCATAAAATTAATTTTATTGTATCCTGGTTTTTTAACCCCATTAATACCTAATCTATTATAAATCTTATCACTATAGATACCTTGATACTCTATATTATGAATTGTCATTAATGTCTTATAATCTAGATTTTTGTTTTTTAATATGATTGGCAATAAACCTGTATGCCAATCATGAATATGAATAATATTAGGCGCTTGATCTAAACTTTCAATAAATTCGATAACCGCTAAAGAGAGAAATGCAAAGCGGTCACCATCATCACTATATCCATATATCTTCTCGCGGTCAAAAAAATCATAGGAATCTATAAAGAAATAAGCAGTGTTTTGATTATTTAACTGATACAAATTTACATGATATTCATGATTATCATAAACAATGTTTTTAGTAGATTTAAGTTCTAAAAATAATCCGTATTTTTCTTTTATTTGAGGGTATAATGGTAGAATCACTTGGGATTTTACACCTAGTTTACTATATTGAATAGCCAGTCCTCCAACAACATCAGCTAATCCGCCTGTTTTTATATAAGGGAAACATTCTGAACTAACTTGTAAAACTGTTAAATCATCGTTAGAAACTACAATTTGTTTTTTCTCTGAAACAAACAACTTATCAGGAAAACCTATAACTGAAGCATTTTCTAAGACAATAGTTTCTTTATCTAAAACTGAATGTTCAATTAAGGCATTATCTTTAATCCTGCATTGGTTCATAATTACAGAATTAAATACCTTAGCTCCTTTAGCTATATGCACTTTTCTACCTACAATAGAATTTTTAACTTCTCCTTCAATATAAGCCCCAGAAGCAATTATAGAATTTTTAACATCCGCAAAGTTTCCATATCTTGAAGGCGCTGACATAGTTTCTTTAGAAAAAATAGGTCTTTCTTTTTTAAACCATTCCTTTCTAACTTTTTTAAATAGCATCTGCATATTCGCAAAATAAAGATCCTTTGAAGAATCTATTAAATAACATGAATGTTTATATATATAAGTGCTTT
>JAOZSU010000040.1:6334-7730 GCA_029939475.1 Mycoplasmatota bacterium
ATTAGGTGCGTAATCAGAAACATCAGATAGATTTCTAAATTGAATTTGATCATAACTATGAATATATTCCAACAATAGTTTTTTTGATAGAACATATGTTTTTAAGCGTTTATTTTCTTGACCTAAAATTTCTGTAATATCAGCTTTATTACTTAGATGAGATTCAAGAAAAATATTATAATCAACATTCCATACTAAATTAGCTGGTGATACAATCACATATTCTTGATTAGAGCGATTAAAGTACTCTATATGTTCATACATTCTCTGAAAGCTTATAGAATCCTCTACGCTTAAATTTAAGCTTTTAGGAGGCAAAATAAAGATACCATCATGTCTTCTATTTAAATCCCATCTGTTACCTGACCCTATATGATCAGATAAAGATCTATAATTACCATAAGGAAAAATAGAAACGTTAGTGATATGAGAGTTTTTACAGTTTGATAATGTAAAATCTATCAATCTATATTTAGCCCCAAAAGGCAAAGCTCCTGGAACTCTATGCCTTGTGAGCTTGGAGAAATTGCTCTTTGAAGTAGCATCAATAACCATAAATAAATTATTCATTTAACTCACCTACTTCAAATAAATTATCATTAGTTACCAAAGTTACCTTATCCTTTATACAGCGATAATTATTAGGTATAGAAGTACCTTTATTAACGATAACTTTTTTTAAATAAACATTTTCACCTATAGTTACATTTGGAAGTAAAACTGAATCGATAATTTGTGAATTTTTCTCAATGATACATTCATATGCAATGGTTGAATGTTTGATATACCCATTAATTAAACATCCATCAGCTATAACTGATTTTTTTGCTTTACCTTTTGAAAGGATAACATGAGGATTCAAATTTAAAGATTTAGAATAAACAGGCAAAGTTTTAGAAACATTTAATCCTAGAAAATCAGGATCATCTAACATATCCATATTTGATTGATAAAGTGATTCAATCGTACCTACATCTTTCCAGTACCCTTCAAATTCATACAGTGAAATCTTTTTATTTAAAGTTATGGCTTTTGGAATAATATTTTTGCCAAAATCAATGTCATTTTCATCCGCTTTATTCAGTAATTCTTCTAATACTTCAACGGAGAAGATATATATAGCCATTGAGGCAAGGTTTGTTTTTGGTTTATCAGGTTTTTCTTCAAAAGATATAACAGTAAAATTATCATCAATTTCTAAGATTCCAAATCTACTAGCTTCAAAATCTGAAACTCTAGTTGCGCTTATAGTTATATCTGCATTATATTTCAAATGATGTTTTAACATCTTTTGATAATCCATTTTATATACTTGGTCACCAGACAAGATTAATATATATGATGCTTGATAGCCTTTAATAAAATTAAAGTATTGTTTTATAGCATGAGCAGTTCA
>JAOZSU010000041.1:0-7707 GCA_029939475.1 Mycoplasmatota bacterium
ATGATAACGCAACGCAAGTTGCATTTCCCTGAAAGTGTTATTATAACACTTACCCTTCCTAAATTCGCTTCTATAATAAGAAGCGAATTTTTTTATAAATTTAGTAAAATTATGATATAATACAATATGAATTTAAGGCGGTGAGAATCATGGGTTTATTTCAAAGATTCTTTCAAAATCAAGAAAAAAAACGTAAAGCGGAAAAATATAAAATTGGCATGATGAAAACGAGGACAGGGTCCTTGTCTTCTTTGAAAGATATTTTAACAAAATCAAAGTCTATAGATGAAGACTTATTTTCTAAACTAGAAGAAATATTTATAATGTCTGATATTGGTATAGATACAGTAATTGAGTTTATTGATGGTTTACGTGATATTGTAAAAAAAGAGAATATTCAAAATCCCTTACAATTAGAAAATTTAATTGTTGACAAAATGTTTGAATTATATTTGAAAGATGAGATTATTAATACTAACATAAGATATAATCCCAATGGATTAACTATAATTCTTTTTGTTGGAGTAAATGGTACTGGAAAAACTACAACCATCGGTAAACTTGCATATAAAATTAAAAATGAAGGAAAAACAGTGATGTTAGCTGCTGGAGATACTTTCCGTGCAGGAGCTATTAACCAATTAAAAGCTTTTGGTGAAAGAGTTGGAGTTTCTGTAGTATCTAAAGAAGCTGGCAGTGATCCAGCAAGTGTTATTTTTGAAGCGATTAATAAGGCGAAGAAAAATAAAATAGATGTTTTATTAATTGACACTGCAGGCCGTTTACAAAATAAGAAAAACTTAATGAATGAATTGAGTAAGATAAATAGAATAATTAAAAGAGAAAATAATAGCGAAGTTTTCGAAACATATTTAGTTATAGATGCAACAACAGGACAAAATGGATTATCTCAAGCTAAGATTTTTTCAGAGGCAACTGATGTAACTGGAATTATATTAACTAAATTAGATGGAACAGCTAAAGGTGGAATTGTACTTGCGATTCGCAATAAACTTGGTATTCCAATATCCTTTGTTGGTTTGGGTGAGAAATTAGAAGATTTAGAATATTTTGATATAGAAAACTATATTTATGGATTATTCGCAGACTTTTTTTGATAGGGGAATATTATGAAATTAGAAGATAAAATAAGAATGAATTCCTTGTATGACATATATGGGAAACTATTAACAGAAAAACAAAGAATGTATTATGAATATTATTATTTAAGTGATTATTCATTATCAGAGATCTCAGAAATACTTTCTGTTAGTAGAAACGCTGTTCATATGCAATTAAAAAATGTGGTAAATCATTTAGAAAATTATGAAAAAACATTAAAAATGCTTGAAAAGAAAAAAAAGATTAATTCTTTAATCAATCAAATTGAGAAAAAAAAGATTTCATTAGAAAATATAAAAAAACAATTAGAAAAGGTGTAAGATATGGCATTTGAAGATTTAACTAGCCGCTTTCAAATGGCTTTAAGAAGAATAACTGGGAAAGCAAGATTAAATGAATCAGACATTGAGCAAATGATGAGAGAGGTGCGTCTTTCATTATTAGAAGCAGATGTCAATTATAAAGTTGTCAAAGAATTTACTGAAGAGGTAAAAAAGCAAGCTTATGGTGAAAAAATTCTTAAAGGATTAAATCCTGGACAACAAGTAGTTAAAATTGTAAATGATGAGCTTACAAAATTAATGGGTGGAGAAACTGAAGAAATTCGCTTCAATGAATCTGGTTTCACTGTAATACTTATGGTTGGACTACAAGGTGCAGGTAAAACAACAACAGCTGGTAAATTAGCTTATTTCTTACAAAAAAACAAGCAACAAAACCCTATTTTAATTGCCGCTGATATATATCGTCCAGCAGCTATTGAACAACTTGAAGTAGTAGGTAAACAATTAAATATTCCTGTATTTGAAATGGGGAAAATTAGTCCGATTAAAATTGTTAAAGAGGGATTAAAATACGCAAAAGAGCAAGGACATAATTTAGTTATTATTGACACTGCAGGTCGTTTACATATTGATGAAGATATGATGAAAGAGATTCAAGAAATTGAAGCTGTTTCTAATCCTGATGAAGTTTTATTAACAATAGATGCAATGACTGGACAGGATGCAGTTAATGTTGCACAAACATTTAATGAGAAACTAAGCTTAACAGGATGTATTCTTACAAAATTAGATGGAGATACTCGTGGAGGAGCTGCTTTATCTGTACGTAAAATTACTAACGTTCCAATTAAGTTTTCTGGTACTGGAGAAAAACTTACTGAAATAGAAGTATTTCACCCAGAAAGAATGGCTTCACGTATATTAGGCATGGGAGACATTATGTCTTTAGTTGAAAAGGCTACAGCTGAAATTAGCGAAGATGAAGCAATGTCATTAATGGAAAAAATGATGTCAGGCAAGTATAATTTTAATGATTTGTTAAAACAGATGAAAATGATAAAACGTATGGGTAAATTTTCTGGATTATTAAAAATGATGCCTGGAATGAGCTCTATGGCAAATGTAGATAAAATTGATGATAAACAATTGGTATATATTGAAGCTATCATAAATTCAATGACTAAAATCGAAAGAGCTAAACCAGAACTTATTGAAAGAAGCAGTTCTAGAAGAAATAGAATAGCGAGAGGTTCGGGACGTTCTACGACTGAGGTAAATCGTTTGATATCAACTTTGGACAAACAAAAAAAGATGATGCGTCAATTACAAAATTTTAATCCAGATAAAATGCAAAACATGGCACAAGGTACATATCAACCGAGGGAATCAAGAGCTATGAGAAGGGCGAAGAAAAAGAAAAAAGGCGGGTTTAGATAAACCGCCTTTGTTTTTTATTTTGCATAAGGTATTTAGATAAAAATCTATATACTGCATTTTCATAACTAGTATGTTCTAATACTATATCAGCTACTTTGATAAGATCTGGGTGAGAATTTCTAACGCAAACACCTAAGTTCGCATATTGTAACATTTCGATATCATTATGACCATCCCCTATTGCAATCACCTGGTCTCGTTTAAAGCCTAAATAATTAGCAACATATTCCAAAGCTTTTCCCTTATTTGATTCAGGAGTAAATACTTCTAAAATTGAGTCAAATTCACCCGACATATTCCAAATCCGGCAAAGCACTTCCCCTTTATATTTATTATCGATATATTCTTTTATAATTTTGCCTCGCCCTTGTTTACCAATAATTATAAATCCATTGGTATCTCTTTTGAGAATATCACGCAAATTTCCAACAACAATATCTGTAGCACCATCGCAATGTAATAAAGGTTCAATCTCTTTTTCTTCGCGATATAGGTATATTTCATCATAAACTTCAGAAAAAGCATTTCTTATATGTTCAATATTATTTTCAAAAATATCGATAATTGCATCTTTTTTTACTGTATAATTAATCTCTGGAAATCCTTCTTTATTAGGTAAAGTTATTAATCCTCCATTATAATTAATAATAGGAGTATCTAAATTAAATCGTTCATATACAAATTTAGAAGAACGAAATGGTCTTCCAGTTGCGATTACAATTTTATGTCCATAAAGTTGTATTTCTTTCATAAATTCACAAAGAGTTTCTGATAGAGAATCAAAATCATACAATATAGTACCATCTAAATCTAACGCAATTAAATACTTGTTCATATCATCACCTATGATATTATCTCATAAGGGTATAAAATATGCAAATGATGATTACAATTGAATAATAACATAAATTAAGATATAATTTATATAAGGAGAATTTACTATGGTTAATTATATTTCATTTAATTTGTTTAGTTTTGTTTCTTTACAAATCGAATGGGTTAATATTAGATATTTTGTACTTGGGATAATTACAGGAATAATTTTGTTAGCTTTGTCTGTAGTAGGAATTATAGCCTCAAATGAACGCAGAAAAACTAAGATAAGATTATCTAAAGGTATACCTTTAGATGAAAAAGTTATTCTAGAAATGATTGAGTCAAAACAAAATCAATTAGATAAAACCGTTAGGACAACTGATTCAGGATATTTTAAAGTTGCTTTGGATTTAAGTCTTGAATTATCGGAAGAAATATCAAGGTATTATTTTCCAAATTCTAGGTATCCATTGTATGAACTATCTATTCAAGAATTGTTAGCTTTAAATTACTATATTACTAATAGAATTAATGAATTAGTTAATGGTAAATTTTTTAAATTGTTTAAAAATTATAGAATCTCAAGTATTATTGATTTATTAAATACTAAGAAAAAAATATCTAATTCTAAATTAATGCAAATTTCAAGAAAAATAAAATTGCAACAAATATATACAACTGGAAAAACAATTTTAAATTTTACTAATCCAGTTTATTGGTTTAGGAAATTAGCAATTAAGCCAGCTACAGTTTTAGTTACAAAAGAAATTTGCAAATATATTATTACTATATTTGGTGAAGAAACCCACAAGATTTATAGTAAAGCTATATTTAAAAAAGAAGATTCAGAAGAAGAAATTATGAGTAAATTAGAAAAAATGATTGAAAGTGAGGATGCGGAATAATGAGTTTTAAACATAAGAAGAAACGTGAACGAATAGTACCGGGATATTCTAGAACTCCAGATAACCGCGAATTCTTTATACCTCAAATTAATGTTATAGAAGATAAAAAAACTTTGAGAAATAAATTTGTATCACCTATTTTTGGAAGAATTGTAAAGGATGAAATTAATATTCCAGAAGATAGACAAGGATGGGGAGATATAGATAAAAAATATGATGCGTTTCGCACTAAACCTAGGCTTACAAAAGAAGTAGCTAAAAAAAGATATGGGCACCAATATTATGAGTTTATTAAAATAAATGATTCTTCTAAGCATAAAAAATATACCGAAGAAGGATTGAATAACGAAAATTCATTAAATAAAAAAGATCAAGAGTTTGCAAAATCAATTATTGATGAGCACGCTACAGCAGTTTCCGTAGATGAGTTTTTTGAATCAGCTGCAAAATCATTAGAAGAAAATAAAAAAGAATTAGATGAATCTGAGGTTTTAAATGATTTAATTTCAGAAGAAGAAGATGACAATGCTAAAATTGTTATAGAAGAAGATAAAGAATCTGATGAAATTATTTATGAAGATAGTGAAGGGTTTAAAAAAGAAATAGAAGAAATTGCTTTTGCAGATGATTTTGAATATGAAGAATATAAACCTCCACTTACTCCAAAAGAAACTAAACCTGTTGATTTAGAGAAGTTTGAAAATAATTATGAAAATTATCAATTACCACCTATTTCAATATTTAAAAAATCAAAGGCTAGAACAGATGAAGAACCAGAATGGATAAAAGAGAATATTGATATTATTAATCAAACATTATTGTCTTTCGGTATTGAAGGGGAAGTAACAAACTACACTAAAGGCCCAACAGTAACTAGATATGAAATAGTGCTTGGACTAGGTGTTCAAACAAAAAAAATAACTTCAATTTCTGACAATATTCAAATGAGTTTAGCAGCATTTTCTATTCGTATTGAAGCGCCTATACCAGGAAAAACCACAATAGGAATTGAAGTGCCTAATAAAATAAGAGAAACCGTATTTTTTGGTGATGTAATTGATAATGCATATTTTCTAAATTCAGAAGATCCTCTTTTAATAGCGGTAGGTTTGGATATTGACGCAAAGCCAATATATACATCTATTGAATCAATGCCACACGGATTAGTTGCTGGTTCTACACAAAGCGGTAAATCTGTTTGTATTGCTTCAATTATTGCTTCATTGATAACTAAAAATAAGCCAGATGAATTAAAAATGATGCTAATTGATCCTAAAAAAGTTGATCTTCAACAATTTTCAGGAATTCCTCATTTAATAACTCCTATTATTGATGATCCTAAAATAGCGGTGGAATCATTAAAATATATGGTTAATGAGATGGAATCAAGATATGATACGTTAAAAAAATTCAAAGCTATTAATGTAAAGGATTATTATAAAAGAAGAAGTGATAGTCCTAACTTCGTTCCAATGCCAAGAATTGTTATTATTATAGAAGAAGCATCTGATTTGTTAATATCTGGAGGGAACGAAGTAGAAGACGCTATTTTAAAATTAACTCAAAAATCAAGAGCTGTTGGTATTCACATATTACTTGCGACTCAAAGACCATCTGCGGATATTTTAAAAGGTGCGATTAAAGCTAATATTCCAGCTAGATTTGCTTTTAGAGTACCTTCATCAACCGATTCAAGTGTTGTTTTAGATATGACGGGAGCAGAAAAATTGCTTGGTAAAGGGGATATGTTGTTATCTGAAAATGGTATGGTAAGGCGTCTTCAAGGAGCATATTTATCACCAGAAGAGATTGAAGCGGTAACAGAATACATTATTAATCAAGCTAAACCCGAATATATGTTTACACATGAAAATCTTATTGTTAGAGCACAAACCGGAGAAGATATCGATACAATCGATGAATTATTTAAAGATGTAGCTAATTATGTTGTAGATGAAGGAAAATGCTCTTTAAATAAAATTACACAAGTATTTGCAATAGGATTTAATCGCGCAACACAAATAGTAAATATGTTAGAAAAATTTGGAATAGTATCTGAGAATGTTGGAACTAAACCGAGATCAGTATTAATTAAGTACGAAGAATTAGCTAAAATATTTGAGAGTATAGATAAATTATGATAGATGATTTAGATTTACAAGAAAGTAGTGAAAATTTAAAGGAATATAATTCATTAATGAAAAAATCGTTGAGAATAATCATCGGTTTTTTCATAATGTTTGCTATATCAGTTATTCTTTTTATCATATTACAAAAAAATAAATTCTTTATATTTAATTTAAATCGGACATTCAAAAATGTTCCTAGTCCATTTATCGCAGAAGTTTTTTCTATTTTCTTTTTTGTTATCATTATTTTCGCATTTATTTCATTTGTTGTGTTAACATTTGCTTATTTTAAAAATAAAAAAGGAAATATAGTAATATCAAAAAAAGAAATTTTTTCATATAAGAATAAATATAATATAGCCGACATATTTAGTGTTGTTCCTATATTTTTAATTGTGGTTATGATAATAAATGGATATTTTTTCTCATTAGCTCAGGTTGAAGGAATATCTATGCAACCAACTTTCTGTGATAATGATGCAGTTATTATCAAATATGTTGAAGAATACAAAAATCAAGATATCGTAATTCTGCAAGAAGAAGGATTATATTTGATAAAACGACTTGTTGCTCAAGGTGGAGATAAACTTGTAGTAAATTCTACAGGAGTTTATGTCAATGGAATTAAAATTGAAGACACAATTTGGAGCGGAACTATAGAATATGATTTAGTTATTCCTGAAGGATATTATTATGTTTTAGGAGATAATCGAAATAATTCTAGAGATTCAAGAATGTTTGGTTTGGTAAAAGAAGAGGATATGTTAGGAAAAGTAATTATTAAGATTTCTAATTCTACATGTGCAATAGGATAGGTGAAATTTATGAAACAAATTCAATGGTTCCCTGGACATATGCAAAAAGCTAGAAGACAAATAGAAGAAAAAATGCCGGTTATTGATATTGTATATGAATTGCGAGATGCTAGAATGCCAGAATCTAGTAAGAATCCTTTATTAAATGATATTAATAAAAATAAACCCTTATTGATAATTTTGAATAAATCTGATTTAG
>JAOZSU010000042.1:0-3776 GCA_029939475.1 Mycoplasmatota bacterium
TGATATTAGTTTTACAATTTATAAGGGTGAAGTTTTTTCACTTGTTGGAGAATCTGGATGTGGAAAGACAACTACCGCAAGAACAATAATTAAACTCTACAAAGCTACAGCCGGAGAGGTACATTTTCTAGGCACAAGAATTATCGCTGATGTTAAAAAAGCAAAAAAAGAATATAAAAACAAAAAACATGAATATATTGAAAAACGAAAAGATGAACTAGCTAAATTAAACGAACAATTTGAAGAAGGTAAAATATCAAAAGAGGAATTTAATTCAAAAACTACTTCAATAAAAAAGGAGTACAAAGAATTAATCAAAAAAGCTAAAGAAACAGTTCGTCAAGCTAAAAGAGATTCACATTTTGAATCGATTGTAGATGAAGAAGGATTAAAAGCAAAAAAACATCTGACAGAATTACCTGAATATAAAGAAATAGAAGAAAAGTTCAAAAAAGAAAATGAAGAAATTCAAGTAAAAATAAAAAAACTTGAAAAAGAAAAGGCTGTTTCATCAGGAAAAAATAGTGATTTAACCAAAGAGATAAAGAAATTAAAGAAGGAAATCAAATTAAACGCAATTCGAAAAAGTCAAGATATTTATACATTGAAACATCATCTTTTAAAGAAAAACAAATTGTTAATGCGTCAAATGCAAATGATTTTCCAAGATCCAATATCTTCTTTAAATCCAAGAATGACTGTAAAAGAGATTATCGCAGAAGGCTTGAGAATTAATGGAGTTAAGAATGAAAACTTAATTAACCAAAAAGTTGATAAAGCTTTAGTTAGAGTTGGATTGGTTCCGGAACATGCCAGCCGTTATCCACATGAATTTAGTGGTGGACAAAGACAACGTATTGGTATAGCAAGAGCCTTAATAGTTGATCCTGCATTTATTATTGCTGATGAACCTGTATCTGCACTTGATGTATCAATTCGTGCACAGGTAATTAATCTATTGAATGATTTACGCGTAGAACAAGGAATTACAATTTTATTTATTGCTCATGACTTGTCAGTTGTTAAGTACTTTAGTGATCGTTTAGCAGTAATGTATTATGGTCATATTGTTGAAATTGGTGATAAAGAAAAATTGTTCGGACATCCATTGCATCCATATACAAATTCATTAATGGATTCTATTCCATTACCTGATCCTTTATATGAAAGCAGGAGAAGAAAGAGACCAAGATATAATCCGGCTAAAGAACATGATTATTCTAAAGAAGCTCCTACATTAAGAGAAGTTGAGCCAGATCATTTCGTGTTATGTAACACAGAGGAATTTAATCGTTACAAAGAGATAATAAACGCTAAATGAGAATATCTAGAATTCTAATTATGCTTGTAATAAGTATAATAATGTCTTTTTTAGTTCACTTATTAATGCATGGAACGAATTTTACTTACCAACATGTTTCAGATGCATTATTTGTGGTTAGTGGAATTACTTTCGTATTATCTTTTTCCCTAATGATTGGAGCTTTTGATTTATTACAAGGATTGGGATACACATTCAAAGTATTTATATCCCCTGATTTTAGAGAAAGATATAATTCATACGTTGAATACAAAAATGAAAAAAACGAAGTTAAAAAAAGTCCGCTTTATAAAGAAGCAGTCATTTCATCACTAATTATTATCTTAATTTCGTGGATTTTAGCAGGTGTTGCTTAATGAAACAAGATGTTAAATAAATAGACAGTTTTTATTTACTCTAGTTATGTTTATTTTATTTATAGCTTTTATAGTTGTGATAATTCTAGTGGTAGATAGATATGTCAAAAATACTAATTATGTTTACGCAATATTATTCGCGCTATTTGGAATAATAATATATGTGGTTTCTATTTTCAAAAGAAAATTCTATGAAATAACAAACATATCATATTTATTAAAAATCAGAAATAAACCAGGTAGTGCTTTACCTATGAAACATTCGCGTAATATGAGTAGTTTTCAAAACCATTTAAAACATAAAGGTTTTATTAAATTTAGAGCTACACAAACTCATACTATTTATTACAAGACATATAAAGATAATATTAAAAAAATATTTAGAAATTATATTTTGGAAGCAGTTATAATATTATCGAGTGATACAAAGGATTTTTATATTGATGAAGTTGATGAAGATATCGCAAAAATCCAACAAGATCAAATAAATAAGAAACAAAGACTCGAAAAAATGCTTATCACTCAAATAAAACCTGTTTCTGATATGGATACAAAAACAAAAGAAGCAATTAAAGAAATAGTTTTTGTAAAAACAAAGGTTGGAATTGTATCCACCGTTAACATTGGATTGCATTATCCCTCTAATCAAGCAATTTTGTTATACTCAGATGAATTTAGCCCAAGTTTGTATTATAAATATCATATAAATGAAATCAAAGATATTATTTAATGGGTTAAAATAGAAGGCAATATTTCAAAAGAAATACTGCCTTTTTTTTGCAAAAAAAATACATGAGTTTACTCATGTATTATTTATTTTCAAGAGACATTGTTCTATATACTCTAAATATAATAATTATAGATACAAGTACAGATCCTAAAGATGAATATAATCTATATGTACCTAATCCATTGTGTAAGTCTTGAAGTAAGAAAATAGATAGAAGAATAAATAAAATACTAGTTATAATTGAGATTATAATTAACAAGCGATGAGAGCTAACAAATCTAGTTTTTGTACATGTATGATTTTCAATAGAATTTAAACTAATTGCGGTAACCAATCCAGGAATAGCTATTACAAAACCTCCAAGTGCAATTGCCATCTCAAATGCTTCACGTAAATTATAACTAAATTGAAAAATATTTATAGATAAAAATGATAAAGTAACAAGAAATCCAAATAACCATAATAACTTTTTATCAAACATAAATGGATCATATGTGTGTTCTTTTTCGCTTTTGATAGAAAAAGTGTCTAATTTTATAATAGCATTCTGAAGGAACAAGGCTTCTATGAATAATATAATCTCAGAATTAAATCCACTAAATATTTGTAGAATATATGATAATGTTTTATAGTTTTTAGTTGAAAAATTATAAATTAAAGCAGGATTACCATATAAAATTTTATTTTTAATAATATCAGCTGTATAAAGGAGTAAAACATATTTGTACATAAATAAACTGAAGAAATAACCAATAATTGTTATAAATGCTAAATACATAATAATTTTTAAATTAGTTTTAGATATATTATAATTCTTATTAACTGCCCATAAAACTAATATAGTTAATACAAATATAAAAATAGCTGTTTTTAAATAAATTAAAATATCAGGAAATCCATAACCTTCTAAATCTTGAGCTACATATATATTTGTAATAATTGTAAAAATATCAAATATGGTTATAACACTAATCAATAATATTAATAACTTAACTTTCTTAATATTACTTTTTTCAATCACATTACTCACCTTCTTAAACATAAATTAATAATTATGTGTCTACTCTATAATATCATAAAAGAGATATAAATGTCTATAATAAAATTTAAAAGGTAAGTATGATAAACCATGATATGAAAAGAATAATAATATGACTAAACATGAACAAAAAAATGATAAATTTAAAGTTAAAATCTACCCTTTTTTGATTTTTTTTAAAAATTAGATTACAATATATTTAAAATTCTAACAACTATCAATATAATTATAGTATAATAAGAAATAATATTATAGTCTTTAAACAACTATTTTTTTCAAACAAAACTTCTTGTAGGAACAAATTCAGGTTCACCAGAATCTTCAAATTTA
>JAOZSU010000042.1:3876-7567 GCA_029939475.1 Mycoplasmatota bacterium
TTCAAAATCCAATAAGATGTATTCAGGCTCTCCAGAGTCTTCAAAATCTAATAAAATGTATTCAGGCTCTCCAGAGTCTTCAAAATCTAATAAATCCAAATCATTATTATTGTTGTATTTAACAAAATTGCTCGTACTAACATTAACAAAACCTAAACCTAATAACATAACAAATACTAAAATTATTTTTTTCATTTTCTTTCACCTCGTATATATCATAACGTAAAAACAGATAAATAAACAGCGCACATGTGTCGCATTATGGAGAAATTTTATGAATTCGATGGAATTAAGTAATTATTTAGAAAAAATACGTCTAGGTAGAAATTTATCTCAGGAAGATTTTGTTTCAGGTGTAGTATCTATTAGACAATATCAGAGATACAAAAACGGGGATAGTGTTATCCCTTATGAGAAGATTAACCAATTCGCTGAAAAGTTCGGAATTACTACAAAAAAATTATTAGCTGAATTTGAAAAAGAGAAAAACATGCAATATGCTAAGATCAATAGCTTTTATAATGCAGTAGCTAATAATAATTACAAAGTTGCGAACGAAATAAAAGAAGATTTAGAAAAAGACTTAATTATTTCTGAAGAGGGCAGAAAGTATTTTGAACATGCTAAAATAGTTTATGATTATTATTCTAGAAAACTAACCGTAAATGAAGTGATAAATAAAGTTTCTGCTTTAATTGACTATCCAAATATATTAAAACAAGTATATTTTACAGATGTAGAAGTATTGATTTTAAGTTTTTTATTAAGTGTGTTTTCTGGAGAAAGACAGGAAATATTACTTAATCACTTAAATAATATATTTAAATCTGATGATAATATAATGGCTGGTGATAGTGATTATATTTATACTTTGATATTAATGAGAATCGCAAAAACCTATGGAATAAAAAGAGATTATTCGAAGGTTATTTATTATTGTGATTTAGGACTTAAAAGAGGAATATTATATAAGCAATATTATTTATGGGAATATTTTTTCTACTATAAAGCATTATCTTACCATGCTTTAGGTAGAACTGATGAATTTAATAATTCGATTTTAAGATGCTACAATGTATTGAGCATGGAAGATAATCATTCTAAATTTGAAAAATTCAACGACTTAATTGAAAAGGATTTTGATATTAATTTTAGAGATTATGTAGTTGATTTAATAAAAGCTGAACAACATTAATTTGTTGTTTTTTTTTTGAAAATAAAAAAAAAACGATAAAACATGTCAAAAAATGTCATATTTTTGACAAATACGACATATGTGCACTGTTATTTACTAATATAACTATTGTATAATATATGTAACATCAAAAATATATGAATGCGAGGTGGATATAATGTTATTTAATTTTTTGCAAATTACAAATAAGATTTTACTAATTAATGATTTGATAATATCTCATGGAAGGATATTAAAATCTATTAATTACTTTTTTACATATGATTTTTTAAACATTATATTTATTACATTTCCTGTTCTTATTATTTTTGGTGTTTATAGCGATTTTCAACATTTGAATATAAAATTTATTTACCATAATGGGAATAATAGATTAAATTTATCTGCTAGTAAAATTTTAGGTTTTAAACAAAGTAAAAGCGAGAACAGTTATACTTATCCTAAAACTATATTTGGAAATTATGATAAATATAAATTTAATTACCACGTAGAAGAAATTATCTTTATGTTAGATCGTGAAGGAAGAATATTATTTGCAAATAAAACAACTATGAAGGAATTAAAAATTACCTCGTTTAATCTTCAAAATAAAACTATTTTTGATATTTATCACTATTTTGGTAATTATGATACAACATGGTTTGATAAACTTAAAAAAGAAGGCTCTATAAATAGTATACTGAAAATTCAAGAGATGGATAATAAGAAATGGTTTTTCTTATCATATTATTGTAATCTAGATTCTAGAGGCAATATAGAAACTATTGTAGCAAACGGAAGAGATGTAAGTTTTTTAGTTAATTCTGAAATAGTAAAAGAATTTTATTCCGAAACAGATATATTAACTGGATTATTTAATGAATATGGAATGGTTGATTATATTAAGAAATCTAAAAATATAAATACAGGAATTGCATTTTGTATAGAAGTAATGAATTTAATTGAAATAGCTAATTATTATGGGTATGAAATAAAAAATCAATTGTTAAACGAAGTAGTCAAAGATTTAAAGAAATTCCTAACCAACAAATGTTTAGTAGCTAGATATACTGATTCAAGATTTGTTATTATGTGTACAAACTGCGATATCAGTGAAGAATCAATTTCAAAATATCTTGAAACACTTGGAACATTCATTAATAAATCATATAAAATAGGAAATTTAAATCTACAAATTGATAAAAAAATAGGTTACGCTGTATATCCAAAAGATACTAGAAATTATGAAGAATTAATTTCTTTATCAAGTATTGCTTTAAAGAATGCAATTCATAATAATTTATTTGAAATTAATCGTTTTAACAATCAGATGAGAGAAGATTTAAGATATAATGTAGAAATTGCAAACAAACTTAAAATTGCTCTCGATGAAGGCGAAATTCAAGTATTTTTTCAAAAGGCAATAAATTGTAAAACCAAAGAAGTATTTGTAATAGAAGAGTTATCTCGTTGGAAAGACAGTGAGTTTGGTTATATTCCGCCAACAGTTTTCTTTAAAATAGCGAAGGAATCTAATTTATTAAATCGTTTAGAGAGATATATGGTAGAGAAAACACTAGAAGCTTTCATTATCATTAGAAAAAAAGATGAATTCAAGAAATCTAAAGTTACGATAAATATAACTCCAACTACATTATTAGATAATCATTTCTTTGAATATTTTAATAATAAAGTTGACCAATTAGGATTAAATCCTGGCGATATTTATATAGAAATATCAGAAAGTACATTTGTAAATAATATTGATCTATGCCTTAAACATATTGATATGTATAAATCTTGTGGATATATGATTGCTTTAGATGATTTTGGAACTGAATATTCATCGCTGTCAATATTGGAAGGTGTTGATTTTGATATGATAAAAATCGATGCACATTTTGTTCAAAACATTGATAAGTTTAGTAATCAAGAAATAATTAAAATGATTAGAACAATTACTTCAAAAACAAGTAAAGAAATAGTGGCTGAAGGTGTTGAGACAATTGAGCAAAGCAAAGCGCTAATGGATTTAGGATGCCAAATTCAACAGGGATATTATTATCATAAGCCTGAAAATCTATTACGATGAAGTTTTATCTCCTCTTAGTTCTTGTAATAGTTTAAAACAAAGCACTCTAAGAGTGCTTTTAGTTTAAAAATATATAAAATAATAATAAAAAATATATTGCAAGATTTATTGACAATGGTTGGTTAATTTGTTAGTATAATGATTGTTAATTAGAGCAGTATTATAGAGGAGTAAATAATGGAAAATATTAATTACGAACAAGTAAGAAAAGATTTAGAACACAAAAATCTATATGATATTCAAAAAAATTTAACCATGCAAAGAAGAAAGCGTACAGCTGTAATGTCTTTGTTATTATTTTCCTTATTATTTACTTTAGCGTTTGGAATGTTAGAAAATCCTCTTTATTATACAATGAGTAATATAGGCAATTTTTTTAATTATAGAATTATATTTATTATGTGGGCAATTGTCTGCGGAACTTT
>JAOZSU010000043.1:0-4922 GCA_029939475.1 Mycoplasmatota bacterium
GGAGTCAATGATGAAGGTGGTTAAATGAAGTGGACTAAAGAAAAGTTAATTAAGGCCGGATATGAAGATGTTTTAACTGGGCTAAAAAACAGAAGGTTTTATGAAGAATATTTATCTAGCATTGATAAAGAAGAAAATTATCCACTAACTATTATCATGGCGGATATCAATGGTTTAAAAATTATTAATGATGCTTTTGGCCATCTTTATGGAGATAAAGCGTTGATTAATATTGCTAAATTATTAAAAGAAGAATCTTTTTCTGACAGTATTGTTGCTAGAATTGGTGGAGACGAATTTGCTATTGTATCTAAAAATAAAACTCGCGAAGAAGCATTTAGTATTATGAACAAAATACGAATTAAAGCTAAACAAATTAATATTGAAGGTGTTTCTTTATCAATATCATTAGGTTTGTCAATCAAAACAGATTCTAAAATGACAATAAACAAAATGTTTACAGAAGCAGAAGATTGGATGTATAGAGAAAAGCTCAGTCAAACCCCATCTAACCGCAGTATGATCATTGAAACTATTATTGCGACATTAAACCAAAAGGATAAATACTCTGAAATTCATTCTAAGAAAGTATCAGTATTATCAAGATATATTGCGGAATTAATGGACTTTGACGATAATGCAATAGCTGAAATAACAACAGCGGGATTATTACATGATATTGGTAAAATAATTATCCCAACATCAATATTAAATAAAAAAGGGCGTTTAACAGATGAAGAATACGCAGAGATTAAAAAACATCCTGAAATAGGTTTTAGAATTTTGAATTCCGTTCCTTCAATGAGAAATATCGCAAGAATTGTTTTAAGCCATCATGAGCGTATTGATGGTAAGGGATATCCAAGTGGATTAAAAGGTGATGATATTCCTATTGAATCTAAGATAATTGGCGTTGCAGATGCAGTTGAAGCTATGCTTAATGATAGAACTTATCGTAAAAAATTAACTAAACAACAATGCAAAGACGAACTAATAAAATTTAGAGGGACACAATTCTGTAAAGATATTGTCGATATAGTTTTAGCTAATTTTGATGATATTTATGAAATGGCTACAGAAATAGTATTTTAATTTTATATTTTGTTTAAATGTAAATATTTTCATATAAAAGATTAAAGCTCATAAAAATGGATAATAAAACATATAATATGAATTATAATAATATTGATGTTTTTTAATTGTTTTGTTATACTATATATGCATATTAAAAAAGCATTATCAAGCAAATTATAAAATTGCTTTTAAAATAATAAGATACCCATAAAAAAGATAAATCAAATTGATTTTATCTGTTCATCTAAAATTATAAAATTCCCATTTTCTAAGGAGTTTAATAGTATTATAAACACTTGAATATTCAGTGTTTAGCTAGATGATGTTTAAAAATATAATAGTAAAATAAAAGGTATATTTAGAATAACTAATTTTTAAATTTATAAACCTGTTTTTTTGTTTTTTATTTTCATTTATAAATAAATAAATGTATTTAAATAAAATCATTTTTAGTTATATACATTTAATTTAAAATACAATGAAATCATTTTCATTAGATAAAATTGAGTTAAGTATTGAAATTTAATACTTAATATAGTATAACTTACACAATATTTACATAAAGTTTTTTAAAATTACATTACCGTGGATTTGGAGGAACGCATGAACACTTATTTTTTAAAACGAATATTATCAACAATCTTTACTCTCTTTGTAATAGCTTCATTAACCTTTTTTATGATGAAGATTATTCCTGGGGGTCCTTTTACTAGGGAGAAACCAATACCAGATGAAATTCGTGAGTTGATTGAAGATAAATATCATTTAAATGATCCTTTGTATAAACAATATTTTGATTATATGAAAGGTGTTGTTGTATTTGATTACGGTGTTTCATTTAAAGAGTTAGGAAGAACTGTAAATGGTATTATTGCTGAAAGATTTCCTGTTAGTTTACGTTTAGGTGCTATAGCAACTTTGTTTGTTTTAGTATTAGGAATTCCTTTGGGAGTTATAGCTGCGCTTAAACAAAATTCTTGGATTGATCAATTAGCTATGTTTATGGCAACACTTGGAGTGACCATCCCGAGCTTTGTATTTGCTACCCTATACATATCGTGGTTTGCGGGGAAATTAGGCTGGGTTGATGCTTATGGGCTGGATAAAATGTCCTCATATATAGGGCCTGTAATAGCTCTTATGGCATATTCCTTATCCTTTGTTTCAAGGCTTGCAAGATCAAGCATGTTAGAAGTGTTTAGACAAGACTATATGAGAACAGCTAGAGCTAATGGATTATCAAAGACAAAAGTAATATATAAACATGCACTTAAAAATGCATTGATTCCTGTTGTAACATATATAGGTCCAATGTTTGCGAGTATTATTACTGGATCATTTGTTGTGGAAAGGATTTTTGCAATTCCTGGATTAGGACAGTATTATGTAAAAAGCATTAGCAATCGTGATTATACAATGATTATGGGAGTAACAATGTTTTATGCTATGATTTACATGGCAATGGTTTTATTGGTAGATATCGCATACTCATATATTGATCCACGTATTAGATTAGGCAAAAAGGCTGGAAGTTGATGATGGAAAGAAATTTTAAATTTATCAGAAAAGAAGACAAGCAAGATAATGAGCAAATTAGAGAAAGCTTAACTTATTGGAAAGATGCTTGGAGAAGACTTAAAAAAAATAAACTTTCTATGGTAGGATTAGTTGGAGTTATATTTATTATTTTATTTGGGGTTTTTGGACCATTTTTATCACCTTATAATTATTCTGATCAAGAAAATGATTATTTGAATTTACCACCTAGAATGGGAGTTTATAAAGTAGAAGAGAATGCGAACGTATATTTATCTGGTCAATATTTCTTGATATTGGTTGATGATAAGGGACATTTAGTTGATAGATTAGATATTGCGAGAAAAGATATTCCAAATAGAACATATTATTATTCATATAAAGATGATGAAATTGCGATTGATTTTAGTTATCGGGCTTTAGATCCTGAAGGAGATATAGATTACACTGTTACATATAAAGGGGAAACTGTAGAGCATCCTACATCAACTGTTTGGAATAAGAACTATCTTTTAGGAACTGATAGTTTGGGAAGAGATATTTTAACTAGGCTTATGTATGGAGCTCGGATTTCACTAACTGTTGCCTTTGTCGCAACTATGGTTATGTTATTTATTGGTGTAACATATGGTAGTATAGCTGGATTTGAAGGTGGTAAAGTTGACAATGTTATGATGAGAATAGTTGATATTATAAATTCAATACCCCTGGTTATCTATGTAATTTTATTGATGGTGATATTAAATAAATCCAATTTGTGGACAGTTATTCTTGCCTTAGCTTCTGTTTATTGGGTTGGCATGGCAAGATTAGTTCGCGGTCAGATTTTAGGACTGAAAGAACAAGAGTTTGTATTAGCTGCTAGAGTAATTGGAGTTTCTAAATTTAGAATTATTTCAAGACATTTGATTCCAAATGCATTAGGACCTATTATTGTATCAATGACAATGATGATTCCAACAGCGATATTCACAGAAGCATTTTTAAGTTTCATTGGTATTGGAATTTCAGCGCCAGCTGCTTCTTGGGGTACTATGGCTAATGATTCAATTCAATCATTAGAAATATATCCATATCAAATGATTTATCCTTCTCTCGCAATTGGTATTACAGTATTAGCGTTTAACTTCCTTGGTGATGGATTGAGGTCTGCACTTGATCCTAGATTGAGAAAGGGGTAAATATTATG
This sequence comes from Mycoplasmatota bacterium, assembly GCA_029939475.1. Classification (GTDB taxonomy): domain Bacteria; phylum Bacillota_I; class Bacilli_A; order Izemoplasmatales; family Hujiaoplasmataceae; genus 4572-104. Next base: position 3,800 of record JAOZSU010000043.1, read on the forward strand.
GCAAAGAAATTACTAGAAGTTAAAAATCTTAAAACCTCTTTTTTCACTCATTTAGGTGAAGTTCAAGCGGTAAGAAATATAAGCTTTGATTTAGAAGAAGGAGATATTTTAGGTATTGTTGGAGAATCAGGAAGTGGTAAAAGTGTTACTTCATTATCTATTTTAGGTATTGTAGATGATCCTGGCGAAATAGTCGAAGGTTCTATTAAATTTGATGGGATTGATTTGACTAAGTTAAGTGAAAGAGAATTAAATAAATATAGAGGTAAAGAAATATCAATGATATTTCAAGACCCTATGACTTCAATTAATCCAGTTTATTCTATTGGGAATCAATTAATTGAAGTAATTAGAGCTCATACAAATTTAACTAAAGTAGAAGCTAAAAAGAGAGCTATTGAACTTTTAGAAATGGTTGGTATTCCCGAACCAGAGACTAGAATTAAAAATTATCCACATCAATTTTCTGGAGGAATGAGACAAAGGGTTATGATAGCTATGGCTATATCTTGTAATCCAAGATTGTTGATAGCCGATGAACCTACAACTGCATTAGACGTTACAATTCAAGCACAGATATTAGATTTAATGAGAAATCTTAAAGACAAAATTAAAACATCTATTATTTTAATTACACATGATTTAGGGGTTATTGCCGAAATTTGTAATAAAGTCGTAGTTATGTATGGCGGAAAAATAATGGAAAAATCTGATATTTTCAGCCTTTATGAAAATCCACAACATCCTTATACAAAAGGGTTATTACAATCAATTCCAAAGACTCAATCTGGATCCAGAGAAAAACTTATTCCAATTCCAGGATCACCACCAGATTTACTATCTCCACCAAAGGGTTGTCCTTTTTCTCCAAGATGTCCTCATGCCATGGAAGTATGTCTGAAAGAACATCCACCACTATTTAAAATTTCAGATACTCAATACGCTTCTTGTTGGTTACACAGTGTTGAATCACCGGTTGTAGAAGGGTATATTAAAACTAAAAAAATATTGAAAGATGAAGAAGATTAGAGGAAGATTATAGTGAAAAATAAAAAAGAACCCTTGTTAGAGATTAAAAATCTAAAAAAATATTTTCATGTTGGTGGACATGGAAAAAAGAAAA
>JAOZSU010000043.1:4932-7506 GCA_029939475.1 Mycoplasmatota bacterium
TGATATTAGCTTTACTATTTATAAAGGAGAAACCTTTGGCTTGGTTGGTGAATCAGGATGTGGGAAAACCACAACAGGAAGAACTATTGTAAGATTATATGAACCAACAGGTGGAGAAATATTATATAACGGTATTGATTTAGCTTCATTATCGGAAAAAGAATTATTGCCATATAGAAAAAAAATACAGATGATTTTTCAAGATCCATATGCATCTCTTAATGCGAGAATGACAGTTACTGATATTATTGGGGAAGGCATTAATACTCATCATTTAGCATATGGAGAAGAAAAACAAAAAAGAATATATGAATTATTAGAAATTGTTGGATTAAAAAGAGAACATGCAAGCCGTTATCCACATGAATTTAGTGGGGGACAACGCCAAAGAATTGGAATAGCTAGAGCATTAGCTATTAATCCGGATTTAATTATTTGCGATGAACCAATTTCAGCTTTAGATGTTTCTATCCAAGCACAAGTTGTAAATATGCTTGATGAGTTGCAAGAGAAATTTGGATTGACTTATCTATTTATAGCTCATGATTTATCAATGGTTAGACATATATCAGATCGTATTGGAGTTATGTATTTAGGTAAGTTAATGGAAGTAACTGATAGTGATGAATTATATGATTATCCATTACATCCTTATACTCAATCACTTTTATCTTCAATTCCAATTCCAGATCCAAAAAAATCAATGAAGAAAAAAAGAATAATACTGCAAGGCGATGTTGGAAGTCCAATTAATCCTACACCAGGATGTAGATTTGCTTCACGTTGCCGTTTTGCAAAAGAAAAATGTAAACAAGTTACACCAGAACTTAAAGAAGTAAAACCAGATCATTTTGTAGCTTGTCATTATGTTAAAGAAATTAATAATATTTAATCGTTTTTAAACGATAAATATAGAAAAGCAAGCTAAAAATTTAAAAAAGGAGAGAAAAATGAAAAAATTATTTAGTTTAATTTCAATTATGACACTAGCTCTTGTGTTAGTTGCTTGTGGTGCTACTACAACAGTTGATACAAATGTTACTACACAAGCAGCTCCAATGGTACTTAATTGGAATATTGGTGCTGATCCTGACACGCTTGACCCTGCATTGAACGCAGCCACTGATGGTGGAGATGTAATTAATAATACATTTGAAGGTTTAGTAAGAGATGTAGCGGGAGTAATCTCACCAGGGATTGCTGAAAGTTGGGATGTTTCAGAAGATGGATTAACTTACACTTTCCATTTAAGACATTCATTATGGAGCGATGGTTCAGAATTAACTGCTAATGACTTTGTATGGTCATGGCAAAGAGCAATCGACCCTAATACTGCAAGTGATTACTCTTATATTTGGGAATATACAAATGTTGAAAATGCATATGATATTCTTTATAACGCAGCTGATCCTTCAACTTTAGGTGTTGAAGCTACAGATGATTATACATTAGTGGTTACTTTGACTGTTCCTACACCTTACTTTGTTGGACTTATGTCTTTCTTCCATTTTATGCCAACAAAACAATCTGCTGTTGAAGCTGAAGGTGGAGAAAGCGGATTATGGGCAAAAGATCCTGATTTAGTAGTATGTAATGGACCTTTTATGCTTAGCGATTATAAATCAGGAGATGGACTAACATTAGTTAAAAACCCTAATTATTGGAATGCTGATGAAGTTTATCTAAGTCAAATTAATGGTAAATTTATTCAAGAAGCATCTACAGCTTATGTTGGTTATAACTCAGGAACTTTGGATGTAATTCCATCTGTTCCAACAGCTATGACAGCTGACTTAATTGCTTTGGATCCTAACTTCCATGTATTTGCACTTCCTGGAACATATTATTATATGTTTAATTTGGATCCAACATCAGAGAGTTATGATCCTATATTTGCAAATGTTAAATTGCGTACAGCTATGACTTATGCAATTAATCGTACTGCAATTACAGAAACATTATCTGCTGGACAAATTCCTGCAACTGCATTTGTACCTCCTGGATTCTTAGACGCTGATGGAAATGACTTCGCAGCTACAGCTGGAAACTATGGAATCGCAACTGATGATAGTAACTTTGACCAAGCTGTAACATTATTTGCTGAAGCAGCTTCTGAATTAGGAATGACAGTTGCTGAACTTCAAGCAGATTTAAGCGATAAAGTGTTATTATATAATACTAGTGAAGGACATCAATTAATTGCTCAGATGGTTGTTGAATCATGGAATCAAGTACTTGGATTCGAAATGTCTCTTCAAAATCAAGATTGGGCTGTATTCCAAAACACTAGAACTGAAGGTGATTTTGATATTGCTAGAGGTGGATGGATTACTGACTATATGGATCCAATGGGTCTATTATCATTATTTACATCTTCAAGTGGTTTGAATGATGGTTCTTATAGTAGCACTGTTTATGATGAAGCTATTGCTGCGGCTAACTCAGCTACAGACAATGGATATCGTTTCGATCAATTATATGCTGCTCAAGAACAATTAATGGAAGATTTACCTATTATACCTGTATATTATTATGCAGATACACTATTAATTAGAGAATATGTACAAGATTGGT
>JAOZSU010000044.1:0-7494 GCA_029939475.1 Mycoplasmatota bacterium
GTCACAAAAACAAAATGCAATCGGTGTTTAAGTGAAAATATCTATCAAGATTCTTCAGGAAGATACTATTGTTTAGATTGTTATGAATATGGTGAAATTAACGACAACATGTCCCTTTATAGATATCAAAGAGAAATTCCAAAGCTAAGACATGTTTTAAATATGGAATACACATTATCAAAAGCCCAAGAAAAGGGATCTCTATTTTTATTAGATTGTTTTAATAGATCAACTAATGGATTCTTACAGGCAGTCTGTGGCGCTGGTAAAACAGAAATGACTTATAAGACGATTTTAAAGGCGTTAAATCAAAATAAAAAAATAGGCTATATTTTACCTAGAGTTGCGGTGTTAAAAGAAGTATATCAGCGTTTTTTAAGAGATTTTCCTAAAACAAATATAGCTCCCCTTTATGAAGGGAAAAAAATATTTCAAAAAGCAAATTTAATTATCTCTACGCCCCAACAATTGATTTATTTCTATCATGAATTTGATTTGTTAATAATTGATGAAGTTGATGCATTCCCTTTTTATAATAATCAATTTCTTTATCGAATATTAAAAAAATCAATTAAAAAAGATGGAGTAATGTTATATATGTCTGCGACTATAGATTCGAGTTTTAAGAAAAAAATTAAATTTACAAATATGAAATATCAATTAATTCCATCTAGATATCATTATAAACCTTTGATTGTCCCTGAATTCAAACATATATCTTCTGAACAAAAAATGCTAAATATATTAAGAAATCTATTTAAAAAAACAAGGCAGACATTAGTTTTTATTCCTACAATAAATTTAGGAAAAAGATACTATAAAGAATTACATTTAATAAATCCAAGCATTCGCTTTGTTTATAGCAATTCCTTAGATAAACAAAATATAATATCTTCATTTTATCGCAAAGAATTCAGAGTATTAATAACCACTACATTACTTGAAAGAGGAATTACATTTCCTGATATTGACTGTATTGTATTAAGAGCAGAACATGATGTGTTTAATAAATCTACCTTAATCCAAATAGCAGGAAGAGTTGGTCGTGCTATAGGGTTTGAAAATGGATCTGTTATCTTTTACTCAAAATACTTATCAAAGGCAATGAGGCAAGCTAAAAAGGAAATTCAACTCATGAATAAACAAAATGAAATGCAAAATATGTGAACATTTTTTTGTTAAAGAAACTACTTTTAGAAATCTTTACTCTTTTCCTGAAATCTGTGACAAATGTCTTGAATTGTATAGGCCAATTTTGCAGCTTGAAAAAATACCTTATGACCAAGGACTTTTAACTTATTACTATTTATATGATGAATTAAAATTAAATATAAAACAGAGAAGTTATTTAGATAAATATTGGGAAATATTATATGATTTAATGGATAAATTAAGTCCTAGAAATGCGACGATAATTATCGTAGATGAAGATTTTATTAAGCTGTTTAAAGAAGAATTTACTTATATTAAAGGATTTTCTTCAATTATTTTTATGTCTTTAATAAGATATAATTTTGAGAATTTAATGATTTTTTTCTAAAATAAATGTAGGGTAGTTTACTTAGGTTTTTAATGATGTTATAATTAATTATACAATTAAATAAACAAGGGGTGATTTTATGAGACTAGATGTTAGAGGCAAAGGTGGATTTGTAATAACTGAGGCAATCTACTCATATTTAGAAAAGAAGTTGAGTAAGATTGACAAGGTATTCCAACGAGAACTTGATGCATATGTTGTCTGCAAAGTTTATCGTGAAGGTACCAAGGTAGAAATTACAATTCCAATTAAGTTTATTACCATGAGAGCTGAAGTACAAGACAGAGATCTATACGCAGCTATTGATAAAGCTGTTGATAAATTAGAAGCTCAATTGCGTAAAAACAAGCACAAAATGAATCGTTCTTTACAAGACAGAGTGGGCTTAAAAAACACATTTACTAATGATTACCTCGATATCGATGAGCTCGAAAGAGAATTGATTTCACCGGTTAAAAAGAAAAGCATTAAATTAGAAATTCTTTCTCTTGATGAGGCGATTACACAAATGGAATTGCTAGGACATGATTTCTTCATTTACAAAAGTGAAGATAATGTTGTTTCGTTGCTATATTTAAGAGACGATGGAAAGTATGGATTAATTGAGACTGAGTAATTAAGTGGCTGTTTTACAGCCACTTTTTATCGAAATTGAAGTTATAAATTATTGAATATATATATTTTAAATGGTATTATATAATAAACAGATTAAGAGGTGAATATCATTGGGATTATTTAATACAAACAAACGCGAGTTAAAGAGATTAGAAAAGCAAGCGCTTCAAGTACTCGCTTTAGAAGATGAATATAAAAAATTAACAGATGAAGAATTAAAAGAAAAAACAGAAATATTTAAGAAACGCTATCAAGATGGAGAAAGTTTAGACTCCCTTTTAGTTGAAGCTTATGCAACTGTAAGAGAAGCCAGTACTAGAGTCTTAGGAATGACACCTTTTAAAGTACAGGTTATGGGAGCCATTACTATTCATGAAGGAAATATAGCTGAAATGAAAACTGGTGAAGGAAAAACCTTAACTGCAGTTATGCCGGCTTATTTAAATGCGATACCAGGTAAAGGGGTACATATCGTTACAGTTAATGAATATTTAGCCAGACGTGAAGCTGATGGCGAAATAGGGGAACTATTTCATTTTTTAGGTTTAACAGTAGCTTTGAATATTAGGGATATGTCTGCGGAAGAAAAGAGAAATGCCTATGCTTGTGATATTCTTTATTCCACAAACAATGAATTAGGATTTGATTATTTGCGCGATCATATGGTAGTTTATCGTGAAGCTATTGTTCAGCGTCCTTTAAATTTTGCGATAATTGATGAAGTTGACTCTATTTTAATTGATGAAGCGAGAACTCCATTAATTATTTCTGGTGGAGCTAAAAATACTGCGGATTTATATCGTCAAGCAAATTATTTTGTTATTAAATTAAATGAGAATGAAGATTATACAATAGACATTAAAGATAAAACTGTTTCTTTAACTGATGAAGGTATTAAAAAAGCAGAAAATTTCTTTCACTTAGATAACTTATATAATCTTGATAATGTAACATTACTTCATCATATAAATAATGCTTTAAAAGCTAATTTTATTATGACGAAAGATATCGATTATGTAGTTCAAGATGGAAAAGTAATAATCGTAGATTCATTTACAGGACGTTTAATGCATGGACGTCAATTTTCTGATGGCTTACACCAAGCCTTAGAAGCTAAAGAAGCTGTAGAAATTAAAAAAGAAACAACTACTCTAGCTACTATTACCTTTCAAAATTATTTTAGGATGTACAGTAAACTAGCGGGTATGACAGGTACTGCAAAAACCGAAGAAGAAGAATTTAGAAATATATATAATATGTATGTAACTGAAATTCCAACTAATAAACCAGTTATACGTATTGATGAAAATGATTTGATTTTTGCGAGTATGGAAGCTAAATATAAAGCATTAGCTGATGAAATAGCTAGAAGACATGAATTAGGACAGCCACTTCTAATTGGTACTGTTTCAATTGAAAGTTCTGAACTTTTATCTAAGTTGTTAAAAAAACGCCATGTAAAACACGATGTTTTAAACGCTAAACAACACGAACGCGAAGCTGAAATTGTAGCTAAAGCAGGTGAAAAATACGCAGTTACTATCGCGACTAACATGGCTGGTAGAGGAACAGATATTAAACTAGGAGAAGGAGTTGTAGAACTTGGTGGACTTGCGGTTATAGGTACAGAACGCCATGAATCTCGTCGTATTGATAACCAACTTAGAGGACGTAGTGGTAGACAAGGAGATCCTGGGTATTCAAGATTTTTCTTATCAGCTGATGATGATTTACTAAAAAGATTTGGTGGTGATAGATTTAAGAGAATGCTTGAAATGATTACTACTCAAAAAGGTTCTGATACAGAGACACCGCTAGATTATAAGATGTTTTCTAAAATGGTTTTAAGAGCTCAAAAACAGATTGAGGGAAATAACTTTGATCGCCGTAAAACTGTTTTGCAATATGATGAAGTTATGCGTAGACAAAGAGAAATTATCTATAAACAAAGAACAGACATTCTGTTTTTAGATAATATTGAAGAAAGCGCTAATGGTATGATTGAAGAAGCTCTAACTAGAATTTATAATACCCACGCTAATGATATAGATGCTTTATACAAGAATATTTCTGTCTATTTTCATAAAGGAGTAATTGATAAACAAATACTTGAAACCGAAGAAAATAAACTAGAATATATTTTAGATGAATATAGAAAAGAAGTAACATCTAAAAAAGAGATAGTTGGAGAGAAAGTCTATAATGATTTTTTAAAAGCTGTAACACTTAAAATAGTTGATACATATTGGATACGTCATATTGACGCTATGAGTGAATTGCGTCAAGCAGTTTCCTTACAAGGATATGGACAAAATAATCCTTTTATGGAATATCAAGAAGTTGGATTTAATATGTTTCAAGATATGATTCATAATATTCAAAATAACGTGGCCCTTAATGTTTTAAGAGCTAAGGTAAGAGATAATACTCAAAGAGTTCAAGTAGCTAAACCTATAAAAACATATTCAGGTAAAGAAGATCAATCTGTAAAAAGAAAACCTAGAACTGTAGTTAAAAAAGTAGGAAGAAATGATCCTTGTCCTTGCGGCTCAGGTAAAAAGTATAAATACTGTCATGGTAGAAATGCTAATTAGGAGAATTTATGACATATTTGGATTTAAAAACAACGCTTTTTGATTTAAAAAAAGAATTAAACCAATTAGTTGAAACCATTAATATCGAAGGCCATATAGAGAAGAAAAATAATTTGGAAGAAAAAACATTTCATCCAGATTTTTGGGCTGATACAACTAAGGCTCAATCAATTTTAGAAATACTAAATAATGAAAAATCTATTATTGATGAATATAATAATATCAATGAAATATACGAAACACTTGAGCTAAGTTTAGAATTAGCTGAAGAAGATGACAGCTTTCAATTAAATGAAGTTGATGAATTAATAGAATCTTTTCACGAAAAATTAGATCACTTAACAATTAAAATATTATTGAATAAACCCTATGATAAATTCAATGCTTTTATAGAATTTCATCCTGGAGCTGGTGGTACTGAGTCTCAAGATTGGGCTCAAATGTTATATAGAATGTATTTGCGTTTCGCAGACAGAAAAAAATATAAAGTAAAGGTAATAGATTATCAAGATGGTGATGAAGCTGGTTTGAAGTCAGCTACTATCTTTGTCGAAGGATTAAATGCATATGGTTATCTAAAGGGAGAATCTGGAGTACACAGGCTTGTTAGAATCAGTCCTTTTGATTCTTCTAGTAGGCGCCATACATCATTTGCTTCAGTAAAGGTTTATCCAGAAACTGATTCTTCAATTAATATTGAAATTGATGATGATGATTTACGCATTGATACATATCGTTCAAGTGGTAAGGGTGGACAAGGAGTTAATACTACAGATTCTGCTGTAAGAATTACTCATTTACCAACAAAAATAGTAGTAACTTGTCAAAATGAACGCAGTCAAATACAAAATAGAGAAACAGCTATGAAGGTTCTTCGCAGTAAGTTATATACATTAGAACTCGAAAAAAAACAAGCAGAAATTGATGCGTTTAATGATACAAAACTCAATGCTTTTGGTTCGCAGATTCGCTCCTATGTTTTTCATCCATATACAATGGTTAAAGACCATCGCACTTTAGTTGAAACAGGAAACGGCGATGCGGTTATGAATGGCGACATTGATAAATTTATCCTTGCATATTTAGTACAATTTAATTCTTAATACACAATTATTAGTTAGACATTTGCATAATTAGTAATTGTGTTTTTTTAAAAGGTTGTGATATTTTGTATAAAGTAACGAATTTAAAATCCTATAAAAAACAATATCTTATTAAAATTAAAGGTGAAAAAACAGAAAAAGAATTTAAAATTTCTGAAGAACTTCTTTTGGAATACCGTTTAGTTTTAGGTAAAGAACTAAATGAGAAAACTTATATATCATTTCAAAAAGCTCTTGATAAAGACTTGATTTATCAAAAAGTATTACATTTTGCTTTGTATAAACAGCGTTCAACCTATGATATAATTGAATTTTTAAAAAGAAAAAATGTACATCCAGATACCTTTAAATATTATTTAAACAAATTAAGAATTTCCAAAATATTAGATGATGAATCATATGTAAATAATTATGTCTTAGAAGCCTTTGAATTCAAATTATACGGACCTAACAAAATACGTTATGATTTAGAAAGGAAGCACATAAAAGAAGAATTAATAAATAGAGCTATTAGTAAAATACATGAAGAAAAAAAACTTCAAAATATAGAAAAATTATTTATTAAGAAGCTTCAAAATATTAAACCTCAACCTCTAACTAAAACTATAAATTCAATTAAAGCTTTTATTATAAAAAAGGGTTACGATTATCAAATGGTTGAGACAATTATTAATTCTCATATGAATGAAATTCAAGAAAAATCTAATGAATTAATATCTTTAGAAAAAGATTTAATAAAGGCTTTAAAAAAATATAAAGATAATGACTATAAAAACAGAGATAAAATAATGGCCTTTTTATTGAGAAAAGGATACAGTTATCATACAATAAAAGCTAAAATGGGAGAAATAAACTATGAATAAAATATCTGAAACAGATTTATATCTTTTTAATGAAGGAAAATTAAAAGAAGCTTACAAGTTATTTGGAGCTCATCTTGTAAAAGATAAATCAGGTAATATTTTAGGCACTTTCTTTAGAGTGTACGCTCCACATGCCAAAATAATTTCTGTAGTAGGAGATTTTAACTCTTGGGATTCTAGAACTCATGTTATGGAAAAAGAAGATGATTTTGGAATTTATAGCTTATATATTGAAGGTTTATCAGAATGGGATAGATATAAATATTGTATTGTGACTTCATATGGACAAACAATATTTAAAGCTGATCCCTACGCTTTTTTTTCTGATAATAGACCAGAAACATCATCTAAGGTATATGATATAGATGGATATGTATGGCATGATTTAGACTATATAAATGAGCGTAAAACTAAAAATACATTTGAAGAAAAATTATCTATTTATGAGGTACATCTAGGTTCTTGGATGACTAAACCTGATGGTAGTTTTCATAAATACAATGAATTGGTTGAATATTTAATTCCTTATGTTTTAGAACATGGTTTCAGCCATATTGAACTCATGCCTTTTGTAGAACATCCTCTTGATGAATCTTGGGGATATCAAGGTACTGGGTATTATAGCGCAACTTCAAGATATGGTGTACCTAAGGATTTAATGTATCTAATTGATGAATGCCATAAAGCTGGAATTGGAGTTATTATGGATTGGGTACCTGGACATATTTGTAAAGATGCCCATGGTTTGTATTTGTTTGATGGAGAACCATTATATGAAT